>CACIUL010000013.1 GCA_902589825.1 uncultured Verrucomicrobiota bacterium | reverse complement strand
CCAATATCTAACCCAAGAGTAAGTGAGTTATTTTTTGTACGCCGGCTCAAGCCGGAACGCGGTGAGGTTCAATGTGGAGTTTAAAAGGGATTGAGCGCTATCGTTGTTAACAATCTTATCAACTATAAGAGCAAAATCTGCGCTTTTGGTCAAGGTGATTCTGGGCTGCTAGACTGCCTGAATAATCAGGATGAGCGTATAATCAGTCCCCCGCTGGCGGCTTCGCCGCGGCAGAGGCTGCGCGCACCCAGCCCTCTGTCACCATGCCGGTAATCTCAACGCCTGCTCCCCCCTGATCCCGGTTGCTGTAGCGCTTAAGCTTGACGATCAGGGGCTTGGCAACATCTCCAGCGAGGTATGCCATGAGCTGATCATGGGTTTCTGTGCCGCGAAGCACATAGGCCACGAAATCCGATCCACCCCGGGCCTGATCCTGAAACACCACGCAACCATAGCGCACCTCGGCAAAGCGCTCGCTGGTGCGGTATTTGCCGGGCAAGCGGCCCATGAGGCGAAATTCATGCTCATCTTTCGGATGCCTTTCCGGGTCGAGAAAATCGGTAAGCGGAACCGGGTTGTAACAAACCCAGTGGCCCCAGTCAATTTTGGCCTCGCCGCCGACCCACTCAAGGACAAGGTTGCGCTGCTCACCGCCTTCAAAGGTAACCACCACGTTGAGAAAGGAGGCTTCCAGTGGGCTCAGGAACATGGAGTTGGAGGGCACCCGGGCCTCGATGATCTTGTTTTTGGGTGGATTGCCGCCGCCATAATAACTCTCGACAATGTCACCAAGTGCATCCGCATGGCGGATCACGCCCCTGACCCTCGCGAGATCCCCGGATTCCAAGAAATCCTTCAGGGCGGAGATCATTCTTTGCTCATATTCCGGTGTATCGTCAGCGGCCGTCACGGAATATGTTGCCGGCTGCGGGGCGGGCGTTCCCATGTCCCGTGAACGGAAAAACAAAAAAGCGGCAAAACAAAACATCACGCTGACCAGGATAACCGGAAGGCGGGCAACCTGCCGCGTGCTGGCCGGGTCAGGTGCCTCGGACTCCCAGGGTGTGTGTGTGTGGCTCTGCAGCTGGATTTTTTCCGTCTCCGAAATAAAGTTGCCCGGCTTGAAAGGAATCGGCCGGGAGGCCATGGAGTTGGCCTTGCGCGGCTTGTATGGCGACCTCACGGTGCGTTGATCCCGGCGCTCCTTGCCCTCTTCTCCGGGTTTGCCCTTTTCTTCCGGTTCAGGATTCACGGCTTGTAACGACTCGACTTGCCCTTCAGCCCTGTAACGGTGCGCTCCAAATGCTTCATCACCAGGACCTGCTGCCTGCTAGGCCCGAAGTCCATCAGGTTCGCCCCCGGAGGCAAAAAATGACTCCATCCGCCCGCGCAGGTCATCATAGAAAGTCTCTGCCATCTCATCGAGCATGACCGAATGCTTTCCGCCCTCAACGCCCTTCTCGGCAAGCCTCAACCTCTCGGCCGTCATGCGTTCCTCGAAGGAATGCTCAAGCTCCATCAAATTCTCGAGAAACTCCTTGGCCGCGCGGGACCGGTCGACCCCCTCTATCAGGGCATTCTCAAGCGGCTTGTTGTTTTTCGAGGCCAAGAGCAGCCCCCCGTCCTCAAGCCCCTCCATGTAGGTATCGTAGCTATTTAGGAATGCCTCGCGCTCCTTGTCAAAGCGCACCTCGTCACAATCCACCAGGCTGTCATAGGGGCCCGGCTTGGTGAAGAACTTCACGATCAGGGGGATCGTGTCCACCAGCATGAAGAGCCCGGCAAGGATGGCGTAAGCCATCAGCGCAAAGCGCCCGCCGGACTCGCCTGCGCCAAACAGGCTGTGCAGGGCAAGGGTCTGGGTGAGGATGTCCCTGCGCGGCTCGGCATTGATGGCATCAATGCGCGTGCGCTCATCGGCTGCCAGTCCGGCAAGCTCCCCCTGCAGGCGCTTGAGTTCCTCGGTGCGGGCGGCCACCTGCTCATCGATGCCCTCACGCACCGCCTTCTGCTGCTCGACAAAGAGGTCAATCTGGCGTTCCTGAACCTTGTGCTTGAGTGCCGCAACGCGCTCCTTCTCGATCTTCTCTGCCTGGGCCTTGACGGAAGCCGCGGCAAGGAACTCGCCGGTCACTGTCTCCTCAACAGAGGCCACCATGCCGCGCAGCTGCCCAACCTCAATGGTCAGTGCCTTCAGCTGGCCGCTGATTCGGCTCGTCTCCGCCCGGCGCCACTCAAGCTGGTCAGCACGGATGCTCTTGGCGCGCGGCCCCAGGCCGACAATGCCACTGCGCTGGCCGTTGACCTCCCGCTCAAACTCGCGCTGCCAGAAGTCCAGTTCCCCCTGCAGTTTCTGGTAAGTGGCCTGCAGGGCCTCGCTCTCCTTGCCGACGGCGGCAATGCGCGCGACCTGGCCCGATGTGGCCGCGTCCACCTTCTTGCGCAGGGCCTCGCGCGCCTCGGCGTCCAGCCCGTCAGCAACCCCGGTGCCGCCCGCCTCATCCTCAACAATAAAGTTTGCCTCGTATGTCTGGTCCCGGCGGACCCGCAAGGCCTCAATCTGGCCCTCAACCTCCTTGAGCTTGGCCTCAACCTCAGCCTTGTTAATGGAGAATTCCCCGCGGACGGAGACAATTTCCGCCTCCCGCTCCGTTTCAATCACCGAGCTGACGGTGTCCTTGAACAACAGGAGCGTCAACGGGTGGGAAATGGTCAGCCCCATCAGGACCGCCACCACGACACGCAGGGCAAACTGGGAGAGCTTGCGCAGGAAGGGCTGGTAGGAGCGGTAGGTGGCAAGAAGGGCCCGGTCGATGGTCAGGATGATAAATCCCCAGACCAGGGCAACGGGCACAATCACCCGCGGGTCAGAGGTCAGCGTTGCCATCGCGTAGGAGCTGGCGAGGATGGCAAAGGCGGTGGGTACTAGCACCGTGGCACCAAAGGCCACATACTTGCGCTGCTCCCACTCCGGGCATTTCTCAAGGGCGTCGGTCGAGGCACCGGATAGCCAGAAAAAAGTCCTGCGGATAAAACGTTGAAACTTATTGGGTTCAGACATGGTCGCTAGATCGGATATTCATTGATGTGCCGCACGGAGGAACCGTTACCGCCGCCGCCGGCTCCCTCTGTAAAGAGCCCCTGCAATATACTTAAGATATGTGAAATAACTGGCAAGTCCTATTTATGGCGCGACGGGAGGATGTCGCACCACACGGCCCTCAAACATTGTGCCTAAAGGGAAAATGTCCCCGGGGCCATTGCGTTAAAAACAGCGCCCGTTCACCTGCCGGGAAGGGATCCAGGCCCCTCAGTCCTGCTTGGGAAAATCCGGGGGCTTCACGAACCGGCCCCTTGCGCGCACCACCTGGTAGGGGGTAATCAGGTCCAGGCCCCGGCGTGGCGTGGCGTCACTCTCGAAGCCGCCGTAGTAAAGCAGGGTGACCACGGCGGTCGAGCAGATATACTCATTGCCAAAATCATCGACCTGCTCCGGCTTGAGATTCTCGTTCCAAAGGGCAAACATGCCCGTGAAGTCATAGCCGAAGAAATGCCCGCCCTTTTCCTGGCAGCGCAGGATACCCTCGCGGATGCGATCCTTGTCAATCCGGTGCCACTTGTCCAGCCGCCAGGATTCCCAGCTGTGCGTGCGCAGCGAATCAATGTCCTCATCCATGTTCACCCCCTTCTTGCTCTGGCTGGTAAACAGGGCCTTCCTGCCGGGGACCTTGGGGTCATCCACCACGATGGCGAGGTGGCCATAGCGGAACAACCGGTAACCGATGACCGGGAATTTCCCCTCGGCGAAAAGTTCCCGGCGGGCACTCCATTTTTCCTTCCGGTAGGCAATGACATCGCCCACCTTCAGTCCCGCCCTGATCTCGGCCCATGCCTCATCACTGATCTCCACGTGTTTTGAAAACAGGCCCGAGAGAGCCAGTGCCGTCACCCCCAGAAAAACCGCCAGCCCTGCCCAGAAACTTTTCCGCCAGCGACCCGGCCGTGATGGCTTCCTCTTCCTGGCCCAGAGCATCCAGGCCGCCACCACCGTCAGGGCCAATGAAACAAGCGTCAGGATGTCGACAAATAGCAGGGATTTTTCCCCGTTAAAGGACTGAATCTCCCTGAAACTGCCCACATCCCCGGGGTCGGCTTTGGTGGAGGGACCGTCCTCGGCGACGTTTTCCATCCAGGAAAGGATGGCCCATCCCTGGACATCACGCAGCCAGATAAGGTGGATCGCCTCATAGACAATGATGATGCCGACTAGGACAGCGAGAATCCTGATGATGATTTTCAAGGCTGGGTGAAGCAGGGCGTGTTCATTGCGGCCAGTGCATCCTTCCTGGGCACAAGGAAACCACTTTTTGTTTGATAACACGGATAACCTTGGCGAAATGAGCACTTATGCAAGTGTCAAAACCCTCTCAGGCCCAACGTGTTTAAATGACCAGGATAATGACCACAGCCATGCTCATTGCCGGCCTTGTGAGCGGCTGCCGCCAGGGCGGACAGCAGCGCCATGACGGCTCCGGGGAACTGGCCGCCAATTGGCGCAAGGACCCGGCCACTACCCGGCAGTGGCTCCTTGAAAAGGCCGGCAACGATAAACAACGCTTCATGAGAGCGATCCTTGAAAGCGGACATTACGATTCCTGGGCAGTGAAAACACCGGGTCAATTGGCCCTCGCAGTACTGGATTTCCCCGCGCAAGCGCAACCCGTCCACCTGCAGGCAATCTTTGAAAAGTGGGTCGCAACGGATGCCGATGGCGCGGGAAGCTTCATTGATGATCACCTCGAGCCCGGTCCGGCCCGTGACGCGGCGGTGACGGCACTGGTTGAGGGCATCAGGGATGAACGCCTGGCCGAGGCGGTGGCATGGGCCAGGACCATCAGTGAGCGGGGACGGATGTATTCGCTGCTTGAGTCTCTGGCAACGCACTGAAATGATCACTGGGTAACAGCCGGCGTCGGCCGGCTCCGCCGCCCGTTGAGAGCGGTACCGATCAAGGTATAGCGTACCAGGTAGCGGTAGCTAAGCAGCAAGAGGCCCGTGCTCAGGGCGCAAATTAGGACAAATTTGAGCGGACCCGGGAAGTGCCAGCCACTCAACCAGATCTGGAGGAGCTGGACCACGGGCATGTGCGCAAGGTAGAGCCAGTAGGACGAATCGGAAATGTAACGCACCCTGGGCTTCTCCCCTGAGAAAAACCGCCGGAAGAAGCCAACGAAGGCAAAGATCATCAGCCAGCAGAAGGCGACACTTGCCGCAGGCAAAAGCCATTGCCTGGACTCCCCGGGTTTGTCCAGCATGCCAATGCCGCCCAGGAAGGGTATGATGGCAAGCCCGAGGAAAAGCGGCCACCATGCCCTCGAAAACCCGCCAAATCCGCGGTTGCCGTAACACAGGGCGCCGGCAAGGAAAAAAACCGCGTAGTGGGTGAGAATTCTCGGGTCAATTTCCAGTCCCACCGCCGTCGCGGGGCCGAATTCGGGCATATCCCTGTGCGTCCAGAGGCTTAAGGGAATGATCCAAAACCAGCAGAAGGGCGGGCGGAAGGCGGCTTTGACAAAAGCGGGAAATAAACTCCAGAGCTGTGGCAACCGAACCAGTTTGGCAAATCCCACGACCAGTACAAACCCGGCCACCAGCAGGATCAAATCATAGAGAAACCACAGGTGATGAAAGATGAAGACGCGGTGGGAGAAAAAATCAATGGTGTAGAGATCCGTCAGTAAATCGCCGCTGCCGGCCCGGGCATCACCTCCGGCCGGCCGGTCACGTGGTGCCGGCGTGGACTGAGGGGAGGACCCCCGCGCTTGGGGAGTTTTCCCCCGCAGCAGGTCCCTGATCCCGGGACGCGCCGCCATCACTCTATCGATATCCACCTCCATCCCGAGTATTCCCGCCACCCACTGTGTGGTGCCCTTTTCCATGCCGACCATGTCCAATGCCGAGACTCCATCGGCATTGGTGCGACGCGCAGAAGCGCCCTTCTCCATGAGAACATGCGTGGCATCGGTTGCCCCCATCATGACCGCCCATTGCAAGGGGGTTGAATCCTTGCCGTCACCGGCATTGATTTTCGCTCCCTCATTGAGCAGAACCCCGATCGATTCTGCATGGTTATAGGCGGCAGCCCAGTGCAGGGCTGTTGCCTGCATTTCATCGCGGCCATTAACCGGGTCACCGCGCTCGATGGCGGCCGCAATAGCCGCAGTGTCGCCCCGCTTGGCTGCGGCCCAGATCGAGTTTTTCTCAAGCCGTGCCTCGTTGTATTCAGCCAGCCTGGGAATGCTGTTGAGGATCGGCACCAGGATAATGACACCGAATACTAGAGGGATCAGGATGCGCCTTGCCCGGTGATGAGCAAGGGCGGCAAGGCCCCGGCGTCGCCACATCATGACGGCAAAGAAGCCACTCACCATGAAGAAGAGTGGCATGCGGAAACCGTGGATAAAGAGCAGGACCAGGAAGTAGTTCTCATGCCGCATGACATCCTGCGCCGGCCATATTTCCGGCAGCGGTGTAAAGGACATGACGCCGTGGATCACGATGCCCAGCAGCATCGCAAAGGCGCGCAGGGCATCAAGGTCATGGTAGCGCTTCTGCCCGGAAAGCAATGCTTGCGGCGGTGATGAATCAGGCGGGGTTTCCATCAGGGGTTTCTGTTCCTAACCCGTGCAATGGGATGAGCTGCTTGTAAACTCACGAATTTGATCCCGGCTTCCCGGCACCTTCATTAACACGCGGATGAAAACGTAAGGCCCGGTAATCTTTGAGTAATCATGCCTGTGCATAATGGTTGTCATGGGTGAGAGGACCGTTCGTTTGGCCCGCTGCCCCGTTTTGCCACACTGATCGATTCGCCCAGCCCATGCCCTTGAAATCTCCCGCCTCCTTTCCCGTAATCTCCTGTCGGTATCCGCTGTTTTCCTTTCCGGCGTTATTTCTCTTTGGAGCCCTTTGCCTTCAGGCCTCCGCCCAGCCCCAGTTAACCTCATGGTATACCGGGCAGAGCGGTAAATACGCCCGCATTTTCACCAGCAAGGAAAACGAGGCGGCGGGCATCACCTCGACCACCTGGAGCCGGGGGCAGGGCAACCAGACCTCCCCCACCTATGCCGGTGTCCACGAGGTTCACCATGATGCCAACTGGGTCTATATCAGGACAAGCGGGCTCGGCTTCCATGTCATGGGGCCCTGGTACCTGGATGAGGCCAAGACCCGCAACTTTCCCAGCTTTCCCGGCAACACCGCAACCACTTACCGCATCCCCCGCACCCCGACCGCCTTCAACGGCAATAACACCACGGGGTTTGGCTCAATCGGCTACTTCGTGGACGGCGTGGCACTCTTTGATGCCACCGACACCTTTTCATATATCAACAGCAGTGGCAGAGACGGTAGCCCGCAGGGCGGAGGACGCGGCGACGGGGTCTGGAACCGTGATGCCTATATCAACGAGGGCGTTACCTTTGATGCCGCCAATGCCCATCAGGCAATGAACCTGCACCACTACCATGCCAATGCCCCGGCCATCCGCCACCTGCTGGGCGACAGCGTGGACCATGATGCCGCCACCAATGCCTATGCCGAGAACTTCAACGGCGGCCACTCCCCGATCCTTGGCTGGGTGGCTGACGGCCATCCAATCTATGGCCCCTATGCCTACAGCGACCCTGATGACCCCGCCTCCCCGGTACGCCGCATGATCAGCGGCTACCAGAAGCGGGACGGGAGCAACTCCTCGACCAACCTTAGCTTGACCGGCCGCACCACCCTGCCCGAGTGGGCCAACCGGCTTCAGGGCCGGGCCACCTCCCTCGCCTCCAGCCGCCACGGGCCGAGTGTCAGCACTGCCTATATCCTGGGCCACTACCTGGAGGACTATGCCTACATGGGGGATTTGGGGCTCGTCCACGGAGTGGATTTTGACCTCGACGAATACAACGGGCGCTTCTGTGTCACCCCGGAATTCCCGGACGGGGTCTGGGCCTACTTCACCGCGATCGAGGCGGACGGCACACCCCGCTTCCCCTACAATGTCGGGCGCAACTTCTACGGCACGCCCACAGGCGGCAATACCAACAGCATTCCCGCAGGTGCCACCCGCAGCTTTATCGGCGGGCCAAGCAAGCAGCACAGTGCCAAGGAAACCTCCCGTGCAGGGGACGTTTTAACGCTCACGTGGGACACGGTCGAGGGCGCAAGCTACCAGGTGGAGAAGGGCGCCGAGCTGGAAAACTGGACGCCAGCCGGAGGGGAATTCACCGCGCAAGCCATCACGCAGGCCACCAGTGATGCCCTCGATCCCGGCAACCAGGCCGCCGGCTTCTACCGCCTGAAGCGCACCGGCATCGCCAACTATGATGACTCCGGTTTCGACAACCAGTTCGAGGGTGAGGACAGGGACAACAATGCCGGGGGTGGCTCAGACAACTTTGTCGCGACTTTCAGCGGACCTCCGCTGCCGCCCGAGAACGTTATCCAGGAACTGCGCATCGGCAATCCCGGCATTCCCGCTTCGCTGGTCAGCGTGGACTCAAGGACCCAGCTCACCGTGTCCTTTGATGCCGCGGCACTGCCCGCCGG
Organism: uncultured Verrucomicrobiota bacterium; assembly: GCA_902589825.1. Taxonomy (GTDB): domain Bacteria; phylum Verrucomicrobiota; class Verrucomicrobiia; order Verrucomicrobiales; family DEV007; genus CACIUL01. The sequence goes on along the minus strand of CACIUL010000013.1, from coordinate 52,699 downwards.
AAGCCACGCGGTCTATGTCATCTTCACCCCACCCGGACGCCCCCAGCGTACGCTCATCTCCACCAACCGTTTCTCCCGTTGAGGAAAAACCAGCAACAGGAAAAGATGCAATAACACTTCAAGGAGTAGAGAGCAGAGCGCGGCTGGGATTTGGTATTATACTACTTATCCCAGCCGTTTTCCTTGATCAGTGCCTTGAGCTGGCCAATGGCCTCATGATCGGAAGGCATTCGCCCATGCTTGACGAGATACTTGACGGCGTTGTTGACCTGGATCACGTCGCCCTTGCGACCTTCCGGCTTGGCCTTGACGCCGGCCATGAAGGCCTGGCCCTCCTCCTCGGCCACTGATACGGCCTCTTCATCCACCTCATAGCAAAGTGACTCCAGGAGCCTGAGCAACCGCTCCTTGCCCTTCTTGGTGGCCGCATCCTTGCGCAAATCAGCAGCGATCTCCGCACGCTTGGCCGTCGTTGCCTCAACGGAAAGCTTTCCGTCCGTGCCACCCTCAACAGGGCGTTTGCGTAAGGGACGATACCAGATATTGCGAAAACGGACCGGGTTGCCATGGTCCTGGATTTTCAGTGGCCCCTTCTCCGGGAATGCCCTTGGCTTGGATCGTCCCCTGTGGCCACCCCCACCTTCCAGCGGAGTCGAGTCCTGTACCACCACGCCGTTAATCAGGACGGTAAACGAACCCTCATCCAGGACCACTCCGTCCTTCACGATCGGCCTGCGGAAAATGATGTCGTAGCTTTGCCACTTGCCGGGTGCATGCAGGGGGTTGGCGGCAGGCGGCATCACTCCGTAAACCGATCCGGCAAATCCGTCCGGATATGTCGGGTTGTTATAATTATCCAGGACCTGGATCTCGGTGGTTCCCATGAGAAAAACCCCACTGTTGCCCCGTCCCTGGCTGCTGCCCTGAACCTTGGCAGGTGCCGCCCATTCAACATGCAGCTGACAGTCGGCAAACTGCGCCTTGGAACGGATGGTCCCGGCCCCCTTGGCACACTGAACGGCACCGTCAATCACCTGCCATTCGGTCTTGCGGTTTTTTTTCTCGTGTTCCCAGTTGGCCTTGAAGGAAGCCTCCGTGCCATCAAAAAGGACGATGGCATCCGAAGGCGGGGCACCCGGCACCTTGCCCGGGGTAACCTGGGGGGGCTGGGGGCGGTTGTTGTCATGCACGGCCCACGGGTGGTGATCATCGGGCGGATCTCCATAGAACTGCGCCGAGGCAAGGGTGGCGCTGAGGAAAAACAGGAGCATTGCAGGCCTGGCGGGGCGGAATATTTTTGAGTGAATCTTCATGGAATGGTTGATTTAGCCCAGATCAGCTTCGCAGGCAAGCCCTCCGGTTGCCCGCATGGGTTCAAATGCCATCTATTCGGCGCAGAACAACATTTGTCTGCGGGGGCATTTTATCGTTGGAAAGGCAGGCCGCATGCAGTCATATTGTAAGACCCTGCAAGAAACCTTTATGAATATGAAATCAAGCACGCTAATCACAGCAGCCATCGCCATGGTCATGGCAAGCAGCGCGGCACTTGCCGCCGATACCCTTAACCTTTCGGGAAAGGACGGACCCGGCAAGGGTAAAAAAATTGTCCTGATCTCCGGGGATGAGGAATACCGCTCGGAGGAATCGGCCCCGATGCTGGCCAAAATCCTTTCCCAGAAACACGGATTTGATTGCGTCGTGGTTTTTTCATGGACTGGGAATTACATCGACCCCAACAACCAGGCCGGGCTGCGCGGACTGGAACAGCTTGATGATGCCGACCTGATGATCATCGGTACGCGTTTCCGCAGACCGGATGCCAAGGGTGCCGCCCATATCACCAAGTACCTTAATGCCGGCAAGCCGGTAATCGGTTTCCGCACGGCAACACATGCCTTTACCGGCGGCGGGGTATTCGGCGAGGGTGAAAACAAGATCAGCTTCGGCCAGTTTGGCCGCAAGGTCCTCGGGGAGCAATGGGTCAACCACCACGGCGGCCACAAGCGCGAGGGCGCACGCGGGGTCATTGAGGCCGCCAACAAGGACCATGCGATCCTTAATGGCGTGGGTGACATTTTTGCCCCCTCTGACGTCTACGGTGTAAGGCACCTTACCGCGGAGGATACCATCCTGCTGCGCGGGGCAGTCACCAAGACGCTTGATCCCAAGTCCGAGAACGTTGCCGGCAAGAAAAACGACCCCATGCAGGCCCTGGCCTGGCTGCACAGCTACACCTCACCCGACGGCAAGAAAAAAGGCAGCTCGTTCTGCACCACGGCGGGCGCCTCGGTTGACTTTGTCAGTGAGGGCCTGCGTCGCGTGGTGGTCAATGCCGCCTATCACCTCACCGGCCTGAAAATCCCGGCCAAGGCGGACGTTGACTATGTCGATGCCTTTTACCCCAGCTTCTACGGGTTCATCCGTGACAAGAACTGGTTCAAGGACCTTGATATGCAGGCCGAGGACTACGGGCTGGGCAAAAAACCACACGTGGTTGACCCGCCGGGAAGCCCCAAGTGGCCATTCCGCCCGGCTCCTTGAAAGCTGCAGCTAAAGCTCTAGCAGGTGTCGGTCGGCCCTTCGCGGACCAGGGAATCAATAGGGCCCATCAAGCAACAGGCCAACGTGGGCGCGCACGATTGCGCCCATCGTGGTACACGAATTGAACGCCGGGGACTGGTGATGCTCGGCTAGTTCCTGGCGCAGTTGCCCGATGTTCTCCGCAGGGGATAGTTCATCGAGGGCCATCACGTCCAGCAGTGCCCCAAGGCGTCGCCCGGCAACCGTGCAGCGCCTTGCCACCAGGGTCCGCTCCTCCTTGCGATACTGTTCAATGGTCTCGTGGTTGAGGAGATTGTCGATCATCTTCACCATCGGCTGGTTGTCGCTGAAATACTGGGCCATGTACATTTTTTTCCCGCCCTCATGGGACTGCTGGTCAAAATCGATGGGCCTGACGCGATATTGCACCTCTTCAAAGTCCGGGGTGATATCCACCACATAGTTGACTGCGCGCATGTCCCCCAGGAGGCGGATAAAGCAACGCTCGTTAAACTTGACGAATTCCTTGGCAACGCGCACCTCATTGAGCTCGTCGCGATGCAGCCAGTCGCGCAGGAACACATCGCCCGGCAGCCCGGCAATATGCTCCTCAATCAGGGTGTCCCCGTTGACCAGATAGTTGATGCGCGTTGGCGAGAGAATATGCTCCAGCTCCAGCCCGTAAATTCTCGAGGCATCAGCCGCCTTGACGTAATAGTGGTCGAAGTTGTCATTGTAGCGGTTGATGATGCGGATACGAAACGGCCGGGAATTGCCAAACTCACCAAAATCTATCCGCTCAACATCCAGATGCCGTGCCACCTCCGAGGCTCCCCCCATTTTCAACGAGGCATAAATCCTTGTCAGCCTGGGGCGCAACTCGGCCATCTCGCCGGGCGGATACATGACACTGTGCCAAAGCGTCTCGGTGCCGGCAGGAGACTCGTAGGGAGCCGTTCCGCTGAACCTTGAAAGGTCGCGGTAGATGTCCGGCACACTGGCAACGTGCCGGCCGTATTTCAGCAGGTAATCATTGAGGGCGGCGCTGACAGCGTAGGAAATCTTCTTCTTCATTAATTTCATTTCTTGGATGCTCTCCCTTGCCGGAAAAAGTTTCCGGGTGGATGGCCGGCATGCAACGTCAAAATACTCTGGCGCGGGCTTATTTTCCGGGCAGGTGGGGCCTCACGCCTACATGTTTGCCATGCGCCCTTCCACGGCCTGCTTTAACAGCGATCGTGCCCTTCGCGTTATTGGCACAAGGGTGGCCATGATCTGCCCGCTTTTGAGCTTGAGTGTCAGCGTCCTGAGATCGCTGGACACGCCAGCTGACCTTATTTCCGGCCAGTAGATGACCTGCATGTTTCTGGATGGCCTCCAAAAGGGGAAAAGCTCAACACCCAGCGGGGTAAGGATGATGTAGGCATGGCGCGTGCAATGCACAACTGCCCAGAAACAGGATAGTGCCGGCACCATAATGGGCAGTGCCCACAAGGAACGATGATGTGCTTGATCGGCAGCAATGTCCGAGACCGGCGCCCCGGTGAAAAAAACAAGGCAGGCCAGACAAAAAATCACCATGCCCGCGGCCAGGAATGTCATCGCCTGGCGCGAACGGGTAAAGCGCAGTTCCTGCTCGGGACGGGCAACCTCGCGGGGCTGTCGCGGCAACAGCCAATCGGCCAGTTTGCTGAATGCTTGCATGCTGCGTGAAAGGGAAAGCTTGCGGGCCTGCCCGCCTGCTGCTCAGCAATTACTGGATGTCCACATAAGAGGCCAGCCCCTGCATGCCGCCCTCCCTGCCAAAACCGCTCTCCTTATAGCCTCCAAAGGGGCTGGCAGGGTCAAATTTGTTATAGGTGTTGGCCCAGATGACCCCGGCCTTCAACGCGGCACCCATCTTGTGTATTTTACTGCCCTTGTCCGTCCAGACCCCTGCACTCAGTCCGTAGCAGGTATTGTTGGCACGCTCAATGGCCTCCTCAGCAGTGCGAAACGTCATCACCGAGAGCACCGGGCCGAAGATTTCCTCGCGGGCAATTCGGTGACTGGCTGTCACCCCGGTAAAAAAGCTGGGCCGAAACCAGTATCCCTCACCGGGCAGCCTGCATTCTGACTGGTGCAGTTGCGCCCCCTCGGCAACACCGCTGTCCACCAGTTCATTGATCCGCTTAAGCTGTGCCTTGGAATTGATGGCGCCTATATCCGTGTTCTTGTCCAGTGGATCCCCCACGCGCAGGGTCTTTATGCGGTCGGAAAGCTTGCGCATGACCCTGTCATAAACGGATTCCTGCACCAGCAACCGGGACCCGGCGCAGCAGACATGGCCCTGGTTGAAGTAAATGCCGTTGATGATGCCTTCAACGGCCTGGTCGATCGGCGCATCATCAAAGAGGATATTGGCCGCCTTGCCGCCAAGCTCAAGGGTCAGTCGCTTGCCGCTTTTCGCCGTGGCAGCTGCAATTTTCTTGCCCACTTCGGTGGAGCCGGTAAATGCCACCTTGTCCACACCCGGGTGGTCAACGATGGCGGCACCGGTTGATCCCTTGCCGGTGACGATGTTCACCACCCCATCGGGAAGCCCCGCATCGGCAATGATCTCGGCAAGGTGCAGGGCTGTTACCGAGGTGGTCTCGGCAGGCTTGAGAACCACCGTATTGCCGCACGCCAGGGCCGGGGCCAGTTTCCAGGCGGCCATCATCAGCGGGAAATTCCACGGGATTACCTGCCCGCAAACACCTATCGCCCGCGGCGTTCTGCCTGGAAAGGCATACTCAAGCTTGTCAGCCCATCCGGCATGATAAAAGAAATGCGCCGCGACCAGGGGCAAATCCACATCGCGGGATTCCTTGATCGGCTTGCCGCCATCCATGGTCTCAAGGATGGCCAATTCACGGGAGCGTTCCTGGATCATGCGCGCAATCCGAAAGAGAAATTTGCCGCGTTCTGCTGCCGGCATTTTTCCCCATGGGCCGGCAAGTGCCTTTCGTGCCGCCTTGACCGCTAGGTCAACATCCCCGGGTCCCCCGGAGGCAATGTCAGTGAGTTTTTTCCCGGTTGCAGGGTTAATGGAGCGAAACTTCTGCCCTGAGCGGGCAGGAACAAACTTGCCGCCAATATAAAGGGAGTAATGTTTTTTGAGTGGCACCGGTGTGGATTCCGGAGCCGGGGCATAATCCCATCGCTCGCCAAATTCCAGCATCGGCTCGGCAGCTGCATGGTGTTTTTTGCCCTTGGCTTTCCGGGTTTTCGACTTGGCCATCGCCGGCAGGTTAAGGGAATCCGGGGAACGAGGCAAGAAGACTGAGGGCATTGATACAAAACGACGGGAGGAAAAGCCCGAGTTTTTTCCTTTTCGCCTCCCGGCAAACCATTAATTTAAATACCATGCCTGATGAGAATAGAAACGGGATGTCTCTGCGTTGCCCGCATTGCGACGGAAAATCGCGTTTTGACTCCACCCTTTCCGGTCATGTGGTTGATTGCCCTCATTGCGGCAAGGAGTTGACAGTACCAGAAGCACCCGCCCAACAATACCAGCAGGCTCCCGCCCCCCAGCCATACCAGCAAGCTCCCGGCGCCCCGCCATACCAGCAGGCTCCCGCCCCCCAGCAAAATCCCTACAGCACTGAAACAACTTCGCGCTCTGGCGGAATTTCCACCGCGCTTTCCAACCCGCTGGAGGGTCAACCGCAAGCCATGGCAGAGATGGGAACCGGCGCCACATTGAGATGGGGATGGGGCTTGGGAGGCATCTGGATTATTTCATCCTGGCTCTCCTCGTGGCAAATCGGCTCGACGCTCTTTGGCACGCTTCCCACCTCAATAAGAAATTTCGGCACGTCCGCAAAAGCGGGCCCGAAGCTATCCGATCACATTGAATGGATTGCCGGAGCTGCAATTCCTTTTCTCTGTTTGGTGCTTATACTCCTTGCCCTGCGGGCAATGGGCAACATGAGAGTAAAGTTCGGTGCCATTGTCTTTACCTCGGCAATCGTCATGCTGCCGTTGTTGATCGCGAATTTGTTCCTTTTTTTCTCAAGCTTCATGGACATCAGCACCGCCGACGGCGCAAAGGTCATGTCACATATTTTCTTCTTTGTGCTCGCCTTTGTGATCGCCAGCGTGATCATGCTGATCAAGGCTTCACTGGTCAGCGTGCTTGGCTTTGCCCCCCGGAGGGCGTTCTGGCTGGTGCCCCTGGTATTGGTGTCGGTTGGATACCTGAGCATGTGGACCAACAGCCTGTTGACCGAGATGACCAATTAAGTCATTTGGACTTATAAGCGCACTACTATAAGCGCACTACTTCCCCGCAGGCGGGGCTGAAACCTTCAGATCCTGGGCGGCATTGATGGTTGAGCCCTTGATCGGCGGCAGCCCAAGCAGCGAGGTTGCGAGGTTTCCCGCATCCCCATTGCGCACGGGCGGTGGCGTTTTTGCACCATATGGGGGATTGGCCGTGCCGGGATCCGCCCTGCTGCCGGGGTTCAGCTTGTAGAGGTCACCACCGGCCTGTACTCCGGGTCCCCAGACATAGAAAGGAATGGTATAGTTTTTCGGCTCATCGGCCTTGGTATGGGTCTTGGTCGAGAGACGTCCGCCGTGATCGGCAGTGACTATCATGGCGGTTTTGCCCTTCAGGGCGTTGCTGACCTCAATGAGGGTAAAGAGTTGCCCGATCTGCCGGTCCACCCCGGCAACGGCATCCATATAGGGTGTTCCGGTCTTGATATCCCAGCCATGGCCGTGACCGGCCGAGTCACAGTCGCGCAGGTGGATCATGCTGAAGCCGAAGGGCTGGCTGTGCATGGCGATAATATACTTGATGATCAACGGGTCGGTTTTCTCATCCAGGTGGTAGATGTTGATCTTGTCCCTGCCGTTGTCATCACCCTCGGTGTCAGGCTGTCCGTTGCGCTCGTTGTAGCTCAAGTCATAGAGGACAAACTTCTTCTTGCTGGCAAAAAGGGCCGTGGTCAGGCCGTGGTCATGAGCCACACCAAAGGCACTTTGCAGGTAGGCTTTTTTATTTCGGTGGAGCCACTCGCCAATCTTAGGGGAGCCGTTACTGGTCCAGCCGTGCCCGTTCTCACCATTGACACCACGCCCGGTGATCATGCTGGTGTGATTTGGCAGGGTGACTGTAAAGTCCGCGTCCGTGCGGGCATTGTGGGTATAGGATCCCTCCTTGATCAAGCGATACAAATTGGGTGCTCCCTTTTCCCCGAGAAATTCAACCGCATCCGGGCGCAGACCATCACAACTGATCAGGATGACATGCTCGGGCCGGGCAAGGGACCTCGTGGCAGCGCAATAGCAGAGTAAAAGGACTGCCATTATCGAGAATGAAAAACGCCCGGGGTGGAACATGGATGCAGGTGGCATGGTCTTCTTTGCGCAATAATTCTAAGGGGCGGACGATACGGGCATTCCGGGTTTTGGGCACGGGAAAAATCGGCATTGGCCAATGCCGGCCATCATGATGGCGCAGGAATATTGGAGCAATACGCTTTCCAAGCCTTGGCCGAAAGCGGGAAATAGATGATTAATATTTATAGATAATAAATTATGGAGATTATAAATAATCATTGTTTTCACTTATTTGTCTGAAAAAAATTGATTTTATGCTCCTTTTCAAAGAGGTTTTTGGCATAATGCCTTCTTTCGCTCTTCCGCAGGTGCGCTTTTGCCCCGCTAGCAACCCGCCAGCAATCAAAAGTCCCTCTTTCCCCTTCAGGGGCGATTGAATTCCAGCACCACCCCGATCGATTCCAGCAAAAAATTTCATGACCAAGATAACACCCACCCTAATCAGTTGCATCCTGCTCACATTCAGCTCCCCGCACCTCATTGCCCAGGATGAGGCCTGCCTGGGTATCAGTCGCGACACCATTAACTGGCTCAGTTTCACCGGAGGTGGCGAGCTTCTTCCTGATGGCATCAGCCAAACCAGGCTCGCCGCTTTTCAAAGTGATGCTTCTGATGGTGCCACCATGTTCATTACCCCGGGCCGCCTGGAAAACGGTGAGCAAACCTCATTTCGTCCCGGCTACCCGAAGGGTGTTACGGAGGGGGCCGGATTGACCGACTGGGAAATTGTTAACGGCAATGCCGCCAATAACAGCGTGCTCTTCCCGGCGACCGAATACTCAATGCTCAATGAGGATGGCGGCGATGGGGTCCTGCAGAGGATTACATACCAATTCGCCAACCCGCTGCCCGCAGGGTCCGTTATCACTGTCAGCGGGTTTGACTGGGTCCGTAATGCGGGACTGCGCACACGTGCCACTGTCACGGCCTTTGGGCCAGGGGCGGACGGCGTCGCCCTGCCGCCAACGACCCTCGTCCGGGTTGCCAACTATAACTTTGAGAACCGCACCAGCGCGGAATCGCGTGGCTGGGAGCTGGACTATAACGACATCACCGGTGAGTTGGCACACCTGAAACCTGGTTTGCTGCCGCTTTTTGGGGAAATGGAAACCAACCTGATCCTGCTCACCACAACCGAGCCGCTCTTTTATCTTGAATTCGATGTCTTCGAGTGCCCGATTGATGAAGTGCATTCCGAGCCATTGCGCATCGGCATCGGCAAGCCGGCATTTACCATCCGTGGCGGAAAATTTCACGGTCTGATCGACAATGCCGAGCCCACTACCTTCAATACCGGCAGTGGCCTGCTCAAGGTGAATAACAAGGGTGGCTTTTCTGCCAGGTTCCGCTTTGACGGAATTGCTTACCGCTTTGGCGGAAAGTTCAATGCCGAGGGCAACGACTGGAGCGGGGCGGTAACCAGCCGCGACGGGGCGCCGGTGAATGTCTCCATGCAGTTCGGTGCCGACTCCACCGGGATTGGCCTTGCCGTCAACGGCACCATTGAAGGGGCGCCCGGCAACTCGAACTTCTCCCTGATGTTCAGCCCCTATGCATCCGGCTGTGAACTGCCACTGGATATCGGTGGGCCTTACACCGCACTCATCGCAAGCCCGGCAGTTGCCTCCGATGACGTGCCGGGTGGACAATGTTACGCCATGGGCAGCGTCAGGCAAAACGGCTATGCCGGGTTTTATACGCGGACAACGGAAAACGTGGTGGGTTATGCCGGCGGCTACCTCAACCGCCTGAACGAATTTGCCTTCCAGGCCAATGCACACACCCAGCGCAGCAACAAGAGGCGCCAGGACATCATTATCGGCAAGGTGGTTTTCGAGGATGTTGCCGACACCAGTGATTTCAACGGTACGCTCACTGTCTATAAAACCGATGATACGCGTTACCGTAATTACTACCCATTGGGTTATCAGTACGAGGCTTCCATTGTCGGTTCACATTATTTCCCGCCCTGGCCCGGCAACAGCAATATCGGCGACATTATTGTGGATGATTTAACCCTGAGTGATAATTTTGCACTTGAGGGTCGAAGGGCCAATTTTACCGATGCTGCCACCTTCAAGCGGACCCGCTTCTCGCCAATCACCGGTGAAATATCCGGTAGATACAAAAACCCGGTGGACGGGCGATGGCGTGCCTTTGGCGGGGTAATCTTCCAGAAGACACAAAGCGGCGGCGGCTGGGCATTCGGGTCCTATTTACGCGGTTCTACCGGGAAGGTCGGCCGTTTCCTGATCAATGCCGTACCCCAGATCATCATCGTTCCGGCAGGGCCCGGTGGGGATGCTTAAGGAAGGGTAGTAAGAAAAAACTGCGAACAACGTCTCTTCCCCTTGGCTTATCACAGGCACAGAAGCGCGAGGGGTATCGGCTGTGATGAATAAACGTGTGCGGATCATGCTGGTGTCCGCCTTGTTTTTGGCGGGCATGGCCATTGCCCTCCGGTATGCCGTGACCGGTCCTGCACCTGAAGGAGCACCCCCTGAAAAAAAATCCGGTTCCAAGTTTGTTCCCTCGGCTTCCAGCCCGGGAAAACCGCCTTCATCCCGCGGGATCGTGGGCGGAGAATCCGGCCGGACAGCAAACCCCCTTGAGGACCTCCCGGACCTCACATGGTCTCCCCGGGCAGTTGAGGAAACCTTCGCTTCCGGTGATAACACCTCCATGCACCGGAAAATGCTCGCGCTTTTAATGGATGCGCCGGCAGGGCATAAGCCCGGTCTGGCTGACCATGTGGCAAACTTAACGCCCGATGATGAATATGCGGCCATTGCCTGGCTGATTTCCAGCCGAGGTGTTGAAGGGGCCGCAATGGAAGCCTTGCTCCAGGACCTTCATCACCGGCCTGCCGATATCAAGCTGCCGGTGATGGCGGAAATTCTCTCCCAGGAAAATCATCCCGGCGCCCGAGAAGCAGAACGTGCGCTGACTATCTATCTACAGGTCAGTCACGGCTACCCCAGTAACGCATGGCGCGGGGCGGTTGAGGCTTACCTGGCCACCAACTGATACCGCTAAACGCTTACCCTGCCGGCTCAGGCCGGTCAGTATGCCTTGGCAAAAATCACCCTTTGCCCGCTGGGTTTGCCGGTCAGGATACAGCTGCCCTCCTCGATAAACTCCTCGTTTTTGGGAATGCATCGAATGGTCACCTTGTAGTCCTTGGCCAGCTTTTCTTCATCCTCGTTGGAGCCGGCCCAGTGACAAAGGGCAAAGCCGCCGTGTATTTCAGGCTTATCAAAATTTTCGGCGGTAAAATACGCCACAAAATCATCCATGGAGTCTATTTTGCGACTGTGCTCTTCCCTTAAACTGGTCGCACGCTCTAACAGCGACTGCTGAATGTCGCCGAGTATCTTTGCCATTCCGCTCAGGGCCTCCTCCCGGCCCAGGAACTGTTTTTCTTTTGGCGGGGTATCACGGCGCACAACAGCCACGGTGCCTTTCTCAATATCGCGCGGGCCAATTTCAATTCGCACAGGCACGCCCTTCTTGATCCATTCCCAGTTCTTTGCCCCGCCCTGCATTTCCCGCTTGTCCACCTCCACCCGGACGGGCTGGCCACAATACATCTCATTTTGCAGTGCGTGAGCGAGGGCATCCGCTGCACTCCAGACCTCTTCGCGCACCTCTTCCTTCGGGACAATGGGTAGAATAACCACCTGAGTCGGGGCAACACGCGGCGGGATGATCACCCCGTCATCATCCCCGTGCGCCATGATGAGCGTTCCCACGAGGCGGGTGCTCACGCCCCAGCTGGTTGTCCATCCAAACTGTTTTGTTCCATCGCGACCTGCAAAGCTGATGTCCGATGCCTTGCTGAAATTCTGTCCGAGAAAATGGGAGGTGCCGGCCTGGATCGCCTTGCGGTCCTGGACCATGGCCTCAATACAAAGGGTGCGTTCCGCGCCGGGAAAACGCTCATTTTCCGTTTTTTCCCCTGTAATTACCGGAATGGCCAGGTGTTCGCGCGCAAACTTCTCGTAAATATCGAGAATCTTCTCGGTTTCCTCCCAGGCTTCCCCGTCGGTCTCATGGACGGTGTGTCCCTCCTGCCAAAGGAACTCGGCAGTGCGCAGAAACAGGCGCGGGCGCATTTCCCAACGCATGACGTTGGCCCACTGGTTAATCAAAAGCGGCAGGTCTCGGTAGCTTTCAATCCATCGTGAAAAAGCCGCCCCGATAATGGTTTCAGAAGTCGGGCGGATGACAAAGGGCTCGGTCAATTTACCGGTGGGTATCATTTTTGTCTTGCCGTCCTCCCCCGCCTGCGCCTCCAGCCTGTGGTGGGTAACCACCGCACACTCCGTGGCAAAGCCCTCGGCATGCTCGGCTTCCTTCTCAAGGTAGGACAAGGGGATGAGCAACGGAAAATACGCATTCTTGTGCCCGGTTGCCTTGAACATGCTGTCGAGCTGGTTCTGGATTTGCTCCCAGAGCCCGTATCCCCATGGCTTGATCACCATGCATCCGCGCACTTCCGAGTTCTCGGCAAGGTCGGCGGCACGAACAACTTGTTGATACCACTCGGGAAAGTCCTCCTGCCGGGTGGGGCTGATGGCATTTGTCTGCTTGGCCATAATTTGCTGGCAATGGTCGTCGCACGTTGCCAATTTGCAAATAATCGCCGACAAAACGCCTTCGGGATCACAAAATATGCGCTCTTGGCCGCCTTCGGTGATCAAATTCCAATGCTAATCAGTGCGCGCCCGCCCCTCTAGAAACTCGCGGTAGAAAACCACCCCCCGCTCAAGTTCCTCTTCCTCAATCCACTCATCCTCAGTGTGTGCCTGCGCAATGTCTCCGGGGCCCGCAGCCACCGCGGGGATGCCGCCTTCGCCGGCCAGTACGGCCGCATCACAAAACCATGGTGCCCCGGCCAGCCCGGGGGAACATGGCAGTGCAAGGAGCCGTTGCACGTATTGGTTTTCGCTGGGCGTATCCAGGGGCTGACAGCTTAACCCGGCCTTCACACTCACCCTGCCATCACCATGTTGCTCCACAAAATCCCGAACCATTGTGAGGGCTTTGCCGGGATCCAGTGCCGGTGTTACACGAAGATCAACGGAGATTGAGCAAGCCCCCGGAACAATGTTGGTGCGCGTACCACCATGAATCCTGCCGATGTTCATGGTCGGGCGACCCAGGGTGCTGTCATGGAAAGGCTCCGCACATAATTGCCTGCTGAACTGCTCCTCAAGCAAGGTGACCATCCCCGCCATTTGCACAATTGCATTTTCTCCGCGTTCCGGGGTTGAGCCATGCGCCGTTTTGCCGGTGGCCATTAGCTCCAGCCACAGGGTGCCCTTATGCTTATGGACAACCTGGCAACGGGTCGGCTCACCCACCAGGGCAAAGGCATATTTTCCGTTATGCTTCCTTGCAAAGTGCCTTGATCCGGGCTGGCCGGTCTCCTCACCCATGAAGCCGGCAAAGCTGACCCCTATATCAAGATTGCCAATTCCCTTCGGCCCCAGCTCCTTAAGGGCCCAGAGCATTGCTGCCATTGTCCCCTTGGTATCGCAAGCACCCCGGCCATAGATTCTTCCCCCTTCGCGCACCCCTCCAAACGGGTCAATACTCATTGCCCCAACGCCAACGGTATCGAGGTGTGGGCCCAGAAGAACTGCGGGTTTATCACCTCCCCCGGGAAAGGTCGCCACCACGTTCGGCCGGCCCGGCTCCACTTCATCAAATCGCACCTTGGCGCCGAGATCTTCAAGAAAAGAGCCAACGGCACGGGCTATTTTTTCCTCCCCGGTATTCTCGTGCCCGGTTCCCGGATCACCCTCAGGATTCACGCTTGGAATTCTGATCAGGCCCGTCAGTAAGTCACCTGCCGAGCAATATTGGTCCGCCCCTATCATGATTGGTGGTCCTGTTTGGACCGGTTGGCATTAGGTTATTTAACTGCCTCCGGCAGCCATGGCCATATATTCCTGGTACCATGCGACATACTTTGGTATCCCTGCGGCAATCGGGGTAGCCGGGGAATAACCCAGTAATTCACCGGCTTTGGTGACATCAGCATATGTCCTTGGAAGATCGCCGGGCTGTTCTGGCAGTTGCTCAATCTCCGCTTTTTTTCCCAGTGAATCCTCCACGAGCTCTATGAGCTCGGACAGGGTTGTGGTCTGGGAACCTCCGAGGTTAAAAACATCAAATACAGGGCCCTCGTATGCCAATGCGCCAACAATGCCCTCCACGATATCATCCACGTAGGTGTAATCGCGGGCACTGGAACCGTCGCCAAACTTCGGGATCGGTTTGCCTTCGTTAATAAGTCGTGTGAATTTGGAAATGGCCAGATCCGGGCGCTGTCTTGGGCCGTATACCGTGAAGAACCTCAAGCAAACGGTGCGAATATTGTTAAGGTGGGCATAGGTTGAGCAAAGCTGCTCTCCGGCCATCTTGGTCGCCGCGTAAGGACTGATTGTCTGCTCAATCCGGTCGAGTTCACTGAAGGGCAGTTTTTTATTCAATCCATACACTGAGGAACTCGAGGCAAATACCAGCCTGGGAGTGCCGGCTTTTTTGATTGCCTCAAGGAGCCGAAAGGTGCCGTTGATATTGGTGCGTAAATAAAGTTCGGGATACTCGCGGGAAGGCCTCACTCCGGCACGGGCCGCAAGGTGGACCACTGAATCGAAGTGGTGTCCGTCAAAAGCCTTGTGCAGAACAGCTTCATCACAGATGTCCCCCTCCACCACGCGCAGACCGGGGCCGGATTCGGCGATGTTGGCCCGCTTGATAGCAGGATCATAAAAATCATTGAAATCGTCAATGATGGTGACTGATACACCATCGTGTATCAGCCTTTCGATGAGGTGAGAACCAATAAAGCCAGCACCACCGGTAACAAGAATTTCCGCCATAAATGCTGCCTTCCGGACAGACCGGATATCATATAGAAACATGAATTCTCCGGCAAGCAAAACCTTGCCGACTGGGCAAGTTGAGGCATTTTCTCTTTAACTACATAAAAATAAGCCGCTTAGCAAAATTAAGCCAAATTCGTCCCATCCCGCTTCCGTTGGATGAAAAGCGTTGACACCATGGGGATTGCTCGCCTTTAATGAGAGTGGTCAACCCTCTATTTTGCCCTTTTAAAAAGATTTTAAATCATGAGTGACGAGAAGCCCAACCCTTCGGAAAAGCCTTCCGGCAAAACCTCTTCTGTGCCTTTAAAAAAGGAAACCGTGCGCATTACGCTGCGTAAAGATGCAGAAGGTTCCGCACCGCCGCCGCCGGCACCCGGTGCACCTCCGGCCCCCAAACCTCCTGCTGCACCTGCGGCACCCGCACTAGGAGCCAAAACCGTTCCCCTCACACCGGCACCTCCCGCCGCAGCACCCGTGGCCGGTACACCGGCCGCCCAACCCACTGCCAAGCTGACGCCGGCAGGTGCACCCACCCAACCGGGTGGTGGCGGAACCCAACCCCTGCCGAAAGCCACCGTTAAGCTGCAGCCTGCACAGGCTGCCGGCTCCGCGGGTGCAGTGGCTCCCATTACCACGGGCAAATTATCCGGGGAACTTGACGATGACAGTGCCGAGAATGGCGTGACCCCTTTTGCTGCCATTGCTATGGTGATGGCCCTGGCTGCATGTGCCATTGGCCTGCTGACAAACCAAAATGTGTTTGAACAGGACAAAAAATTAAAGGAACCCACTTGGGCTGTTCCCTACCGTGATTACCAACACAGTCAATTCGAAAAGGTGGATCGTACTACTGGTGAAATCATCTGGACCCGCTCTTTCAATGACAATATCCTTCCAGAAATCAGAGAATACGCTGCCTGGAAAAAACAACAGCTTTGATAACAGGCTGGCTCGAACCCTCTAAACCATTTCGCTGATCTGATGCCCTTTGCCATAGTTGCCCTCCTTTCCTCCCTGGTCCTGCTTGTTCTGGAAATAATCAAGCTGACCAATTACTAGTTCCTGAGCTGATCGTTCAGGTGACTCGTGCGGCAGATCAGGCCACACGACCCATGGCCGCCATCGGGTGGTTCATTAATTCTTTCCTTGCCTGCAGGATAACGGTGCTTGCGCCAACCCCTTGTGTATGTAATGAAATGGAACGAGTAATTTATAGTATTTAAACCCATCTTCTTATTTTTAGCGCAATGGCACACGAAAGCATCGTTACCCTCGACTCCGAAAACTTTGACGCCGAGGTCCGGCAAAGCGACAAGCCGGTCCTTGTCGATTTCTGGGCAGAATGGTGCGGTCCCTGCAAGGCACTCAGTCCGCTGCTTGATGAACTGGCCGAGGAAATGGGCGACGCCGTGAAAATTGCCAAGGTCAACGTGGACGGGAACCAGGAGCTGGCCGTTGAATTCGGAGTACGGTCGATCCCCCTGCTTTTATTTTTCAAGGATGGTGAGCGCAAGGATGAGATTGTCGGTGTTGCCAGCAAGGACGCCATCATTGCCAAGCTCGATGCCTTGGCCTAGTTCCAATTTTGCGTCCTGCAGGCGCGCTACCGGATTCTAACCTTGAACCTTGGGTAACATGAGCATTCCTCCGCAGCGCACACTGGCATCCAGCGCCTCGCTTGAGGGCACCTCACTGCACACCGGTGCAAAGGTTACCCTTACAATGAGTCCCGCCCCGCCCAATAGCGGCATACTCTTCAGGAGAACAGACCTTGACGACCGACCGTTTATTCCCGCTATCGTTGATAACGTGCAGCAGGTGGAACGGTCCACAACCATTGCCGTTGGTTCTGTAAAGGTACATACCGTTGAACACGTCATCAGTGCGCTGACCGGCATGGGGGTGGACAACGCCATCATTGAAATGAATGCCAATGAGCCGCCCATCGGTGATGGCTCTGCTCTGCCCTACGTGGAATGTATCAAGAAGGCCGGTATCGAAGAGCAGGACGAGCTTTGCAGTGTTTTTGAGGTGCGCGATCCCATTCATATTGAGGTCGGCAATGGTTCCCTGCTGACAATCGTGCCGGACAAGACGTTCCGGGTTTCCTGCACCCAGGTCGGGCCTGAGGGGAAAATGACACAATATTTTTCTACTGAGATTAACCCAGAAACCTACGAGCAGGAAATTGCCCCGGCGCGTACTTTTGTCTTTTATGAGGATGTCGAGCCGCTCCTGGAAAAGGGCCTCATTAAGGGAGGTTCCCTTGAAAATGCGGTTGTCGTCCGCGATAACTCCGTGCTGAGCAAGGAGCCTTTGCGTTTCGAGGACGAGTTTGCGCGCCATAAAATCCTCGACGTGGTCGGCGACCTCATGCTTGCCGGCAAACGCATCATGGGTCACGTGATCTGCGTCAAGCCCGGTCACGGACCCAACACCCAGCTGGCACGCCAGCTTAAAAAAGCATTTGGTCAAATTATTTCGATGACCCCGCCGGTTAACATCCCCACCGGCGAGGGAACACTGGACATCAATGAGGTCATGCAGATTCTCCCGCACCGTTATCCATTCCTTCTGCTGGACCGCATCATCAAGTTTGAGGGCGATAATAAGTGTACCGGGATCAAGTCAGTGACAATCAACGAGCCGTTTTTCCAGGGGCATTTCCCCGGACATCCGGTAATGCCGGGTGTCCTTCAGCTGGAGGCTATGGCTCAGCTCTCCAGCATCATGCTTCTGCGTAAACCGGAGAATCAGGGCAAGGTCGGATACTTCATGAGTGCGGATAAGGTAAAGTTCCGCAAGCCCGTTTTACCCGGTGACACGCTCTTTCTGGAGGGTGAAGCCCTAAAGATCAAGAGCAGTGTGGGTCATGCCAAGTGTCGGTGTATCGTCAATGATCAGGTTGTCTCGGAAGCCGAGCTCAAGTTCAGCCTGCTTTCACGCTGACCGACGCACCCCGGTTTCAAGACGCGCATCGTTTGCTTGCGGCATTGGAACTAATGGTTAAGTCTTTAGTGCCGTGGCTTTAACCGAAATTCATCCCTCCGCTGTCATAGATCCCGGAGCCAGTCTGGGTAACGGGATTACTATTGGTCCCTATTGTGTTATCGGGGAGGGCGTCGAGCTTGGTGACGGTTGTTTGTTACACAGCCATGTGGTCCTTGATGGACCCGCAACAATCGGTTCAGGCAATGAATTTTACCCACACTGTGTCGTTGGTGGACGCAGCCAGGACCTTAAGTATGAGAGTGAACCCACGTATTTAAGGGTTGGTGACGACAACACTTTCAGGGAATTTGTCACCGTTAACCGGGGAACTTCACCTGGTGATGTCACCAGTATTGGCAGCAGAGGGCATTTTCTTGCCTATTCGCACATCGCTCATGACTGTGTGGTTGGTGATGGGGTCATTTTCTCAAATAACGGGACCCTTGCCGGGCACGTCACCGTGGAGGATAATGCCATAATGGGGGGATTGTCCGCCGTTCACCAGTTTTGCCGTGTCGGCCGGCACGCCATTACGGGGGGTTGCTCAAAGATTGTCCAGGATGTCCCCCCCTTCATGATTGCCGACGGCAATCCCGCCCAGATTCGCGGTATTAACTCCGTGGGGCTCCAGCGTCACGGCTTTGGCAAGGATCAAATACGGGACCTGAAGGAAGCATACAGGGTAATCTACAGGAGTGACCTTACCGTGAACGATGCCATGGTGACGTTGAAGGGAGAATATGCAGACAAGGGACCTGATTATCCCGTGAATGAGCTAATCGCCTTTGTCGAGGCCAGTGAGCGTGGAATAATCCGCTGACCAGCTTGCCTGAACATGAAATTTTTCCATGATCCTGTTGGCAGGCTGCGATTGCTTGGAATGATAGAGGGTTGCTCTTTCCTCCTGTTGCTTTTTGTTGCCATGCCGTTGAAGTATTTCTTTTCCATCCCGGCAGCGGTCTCTGTTGTGGGCCTTGTCCACGGCATTTTGTTTATCTTTTTTTGCCTTTCTCTGCTCAATGTGAAGATGGTGCGCCAATGGTCTATTGCAAAGGCGGCGGTGCCACTTGTTGCAGCGCTGCTGCCCGGCGGTCCTTTTTTTATAGACCGCCGCCTCAGGGCAGAGATTCAGGAAGCCGATCCGGGATCAGATTGATGTTCCGGAAGCCCGGCAATTTGTGTCAGTTTGTGCAGCACTGAAGCAAAAGCCCGGTCATCCAATACCGGGTTGTGGGCTTGCTGCGAGCCAGACGCAAATCCTTCCAGCTTTAACCATGATCGGCAACCGCCATGGCTTTTTTGGTATTCGATTTTAAGGGGCTGTACAAGCCGGAATATCCGCACCAAAGCCATCTTTATTCCAGGTTGGCTATCCGGAGATTTTGACCAGTCAAAGCGATCCCTGATGGTTTCCCGGCTCCATATGTGGAATGGTTCAAGCTCCTTGATGGTTTCCCAACAGTTGAGGTTCCAGACAGAAATTAATTGTGCCCAGCAGCTGATGGCAACCGCGTCTCCGGGGCAGTATTCCGCTTGATCTTGGTTTTCGGGTTCAGCACTCGTAGAACCGGATCCTCGCAAGTGCTTTTCCTGTTCATGGAACAATGTGGGGAAAAGGAAAAATTCCTCGTGATCAAAGGCAAATCCTGCGCGTCCCTCGTGGATACCGCCCTTTCTGAGAATAATGGTTTGGTGACCTCGATCCAGGGCTTCGCAAACCATTGACCATTCCTTGAAGCCTGTTGTTGAATTCACCAGAGTGACTTAATCTCCCAATGGGTGCGATGCAAGGCATTGACTCGGAGGCATTGGCTTGTTAAAGTCTTGGTCCTCACGCGGGCCGGCGCATTATTTGCGTGATTCGTCCTCCCGAGTGAGGATCACATACTGATTATCGAGAAATGGTGACCGTAGCTCAGTTGGTAGAGCCCCGGTTTGTGGTACCGGTTGTCGCGGGTTCGAGTCCCGTCGGTCACCCCACTCGGTAAGTCTCTGCTGCCCAGCTGCTTATTATACAACGTATCTGGGTTGATTCAGGGTTTAACCCTTTTTTTCGCGGCGCATGGAGTCTCTGGAAAAAATTATCAATTACAAGTTTCGCAATCCACTGCTTCTTGCCGAGGCCCTGACTCATCCCAGCCTGGCTTACGAAACCCACCGCCCCCATTTCGATAACCAGAGGCTCGAATTTCTCGGCGATGCAGTCCTCCAGCTTGTTTTAACAGTCGACCTTTATGATCGTTTTCCGGATTTTTCCGAGGGAGCCATGACCAAGATGCGTTCCCGGCTTGTTTCCCGGGATGCCCTTCAGGAATACTCCAAATCCATCGAACTGGGAAAATATCTCCTTGTGGGAAAGGGTGAAGATGCCTCTGGTGGCAGGGAAAGGGCCAGCACACTGGCTGATGCCTTTGAATCACTTGTTGGCGCTATTTACCTGGATTCAGGCTTCAAGGAAGCTGCGCGTTTTGTCATGCTTTGCGCTTCTGCGAAAATTTCAGAGCTTTCTTCGGGTCCAATTGAACAAAATCCCAAGGGAGAACTGCAGGAGATATTACAGAGGCTTGCCCATTATCCGCCGGCATATTTTGTTATTGATGAGTCAGGGCCCGATCACGAAAGGGTTTTCGTTTCCGAAGTCAAGTGGGGAGAGTTGTCTCTGGGACAGGGATCAGGCTCAAGCAAGAAAGAAGCGGAGGTGGAAGCAGCAAAGGCGGCGCTGCTGGACAGACTCTGGGATGTCAGTGCGTAAATACTTGTTGTTTGGCAACACTGAGTTGAGTGTGAGTATGCTGTGAATATCTGTTTGCACCGCGGCCTTGGAAACTTTAGTCGCATATTCTTGCCGTTATTCACTGCCTGTTAACAGCCTGTGGACTGCCTTCCCGGAAACGGGGAACAGCTTTTGCTAAAGTGTGGAACGACGCTTTGCTAGACTTGCTCACCCACTTATTAAGAAGATGAAAACCGGGTAAATTTTCTTTCTTTTATATAGAGACGTTAACAACACACCGGCTTTGATGCTTTAATAGATTTTCTTGTTTTATTGAATTGATTGAAATGATGCGAACCATTGCCCGCTGCCCAGATATTACCCAGGCCCATAGTATAAAGATGCTGCTTGGAGGCAATGGCATTGAAGCTTTTATACCGGATGAAAATGTTGCTGCGGTTGCCCCCTATTTATTTTCCACCAGATCCGGTGTGCGTGTTCAGGTAAATGAAAAGGATGAAACGGTTGCAAAAAAGATCATTTCTGAGTATAAGGATTCTTTATAATACCCTAATAATTAATAAATTATAAAAATGGATATTGTCCATCTATCGGAAATAGCAGAGTCCGGCGTCTCTCATGATCCTGCCATTCGGAAAAAGGTATTAATCAAACACGGTCGCATTCCGAAATTAACCAATTTCAGTCAATCCATTCTAAAGCCTGGACAGATTTGTCCAATGCATGTTCACCCCGATATGTGGGAGGTGTATCTAGTTGATCGTGGCACTGGCAGCATAATTATAGAGGAAGAGGAAATTGTCCTCAAGAAGGGCGACTGCCTGATAGTTGATCCAGGAGAAAAACACTCCATGCAAAATACGTCCTCAAATGAGGATCTTCACCTTACGTATTTTGGTATAGAGCAGTGATATTCCTGGCTTAAGCGTTTTTTGCTAAACAGTTTAAATTTCTGGAATCGACCCTTCCCCAGCCTTCTATTTTTATCCAGTCCTCACCAAAGTGAGCGATCGCATGGGCACCGGTTTTCCCAGCCGAGTCACAAATGGCGGGAAATGTAACATAGTGCGTTCCACTCATTTTATTTGTTGTGAAACCACCCTCATGGTCATGCCCGTTAAAATGAGCTGCCACACACGGACTATTATCAAGTAAATGTGTTAAGGATTTATGGTTCCAGCATCGGTGTCGTGGGCTTCCCGACCCGCTTGCTGCCACCATATGGTTGATGATTAAAACGCGGTTTTTTTCTTTTGTCGCTGATTCCAGTAAGGACTCTATTTCATTCATTTGTGAGCTCGACGCCATCCCGTTCCAATGTTCTGCACAAGGATCATTTATCCGTTTCAGTTCATTTAATTTCTCACGGCAAAGAACCTGGCAAGACGCACTGGAGGAAATAGAAATCTCTGTTGAGTCGATAGCTATCACCCGCCATTTTCCTTTTCGAAATCGCTCTCCCCAGCGCTCTTGGATATGGAGCCTTGATAAAATTTCCTTCTGACCGGTTCGACCGATCAGGTCATGGTTTCCAAGGATATTGATTACAGGGCTTCGTGAGCTTTCCAGCAGCTCCATGACAGGATCAAGGTGTTCAGGCTCGTTTGAATCAACCAGATCTCCCAAATTGATTACGGCGTCCACTTCCCGGTTGTTGAAACAAAAAATGGCCTCCTCGAGATAAACCAACGAATCCCTAAAATAGGACATCCCTTTGTTTTTTCTCATTGCGTATTGAATATCACTAATGATGCCCAAAGAAAAAAGTGCTGATGAACGATCCATGATGAAACGGAAAATGCTCTATCCTGATGAATATCCTGCCAAATTTAAAATTTACTTGTATTTATTATCACATGTGTCATATTATTTTAAATTTGAGACACAGAGTTGATACGAATGGCACAAATCCTTTATTTAAAGGCCTAAAGCCAATTAATTAGAGTGCACCGGCTCCCGAACCAGTTAAGCTCCGTCTCGGGTCTTTTGTGAGCTTAAAAATCTGTAAGGGAGTCGGCTGCACTCACTATTTACCTGTAATATCCTCCCTCAAATTGAGTTTTCCTATCAAGTCGTTGACGGGATAACACATCAGGTAAACTCTATCATTGTGACGAATATCCCAAAGGAAGAGCCCGGCAGAAGGTGTTTATTCCTTGATCGTGATGGAGTTATTAATCGTTCACCTGGTCAGGGCTATGTTTTATCCCCCTCTCATTTTGTTTTAAATGAGGGAATTGGTGAGTTGCTTCAGTCTTTTCATTCGGCCGGATGGTTGTCCATCGTTATCACTTCTCAACGATGTGTTGGCAAAGAGATGATCGATCTATCGATGCTAGCATCGATCCATCAATCGATGCAAGAGGAACTCAACGATCGATATGGATGCTGCTTCGATGCCATTTATGCGTTTACCGGCGTTCCAGGAACAGAATCGTGGGAGAAACCGAATCCAGGAATGATTGAACAGGCATGCAATGATCATTGCATAGAACCCTCAATTTCTATTATGGCAGGTGATCAAGACCGCGATATTGAAATGGCACAAAAAGCCGGTATTGGATCAACAGTTCGCGTTGTTTATGGTGCAGAGCACCGATCCCAAGGCATTTTGGCTGATCAGACCGTTTTTTCTATTTCCGAATTGGTCCTCACTCTGAAAAAACAGATAATGGCTCCTTGATGTGGACTTGTATTTCAAAGGCCCACCCCCTTTTACCTATCAATCTCATGAACAATGAAATCGATCACACATCGATGGGCGTCAGGATTGTGATCGATCCATAACGATCGATATGGATTGAATTAGACATCCAATATTTGATTGTCATTAACCGGTTCATAATCTTTCATTTGTCTATTTACCAAAGTAGAATTTGCCATCACATTCGATAGTAACCAACGCGTTATCGATGCGAAAGGAACGATCTCAATCCGGTGAGGGGGTAAAAGCCTTTTTTATCTTCTTGTTTATCCCCCTTGCATTTGCCGCGCACATTCTTTTTGGAATGATCCATGGCAGCAGTCAGCAGTGGCCCGTTGTTGAACTTATATGCATTTGTGCCGCTCTTGTTGTCTTATTTCGCATGTGGAGGAAAGCCAGGGGCTCTCGCCGATGGATGGTGATAATGAATTTTTTTGGTTGGTTTTTTGCGTCTGCATTTTTGTGGTGGACCCAGATTTATTCCTCTTATCCTCCTGTCAGCCCCAAGCTGAAAGTGGGTGAATACCTTTCTGGTTTTCCACATGTGGCGCAGCATCAGGCAATCAAACCGGCAGCCGAGCCCGATATAAAGAAAACGAAGAATCCGCTCCCTGAAAAATTTCGGCGCAATGCCAACGAAGATGAGGAAGTGTTTTTGGATGCCAGTGGCAACTCATTTGAACTCATTCCCTCTTCAACCGCCCCGGAGCATATTCCTGCCACAAAAACTGCGTCACCTATCTCAATCCCTGTTGCCGATCAGGCAAGTCAGCTTAGCCCGAAAAGTTCCTCCAAGGCTACCCTCTATGTTTTTTTACGGGGCTGGTGGTGACCCTTCTGCCTGGGTGAGTTGGTACAACTCCAAAAACTTCAGAAATCCTTCACTGAGCTTGGAATGGAAATACGCGCTGTTATTTGCGGCTCTGCCGATGAAGCACGCAAGCTCGAGCAACGATCCTCCACACAAATTAAGGTGATTGCCGACACAGAAGGATTATTGATAGACCAGCTGGATTTGCGCGACAAGGGTGGTAACCCTTTCTCTGGTGAAGATGTGGCGCGCAGCGCCCAGGTGATTGTGTCACAAGACGGGAAATTATTGTGGACAAACTATTCCAATAATTACCGCGTAAGGATGAATGCTGAAGAAATTTTAAGTATCACAAAGAAGGTGCTTTCTTCTGTATCAGCCTCTCCCTAGAGATTCCCCGCGCTGTTTATGGCTTTTGGTTCCCATGCAGCGCCACTACGGATATATTATAACACGCTCATTATAAATGAGTTATGATCTTCTGCTTAGCCACACAGTTAATACCGCAATATCCGCTGGTGTTACCCCACTGATCCGACCCGCTTGTCCCAAAGTGGCCGGGCGAATGGAGTCAAGCTTCATGACGGCTTCCTTTTTCAGCCCCGCAAGCTGAGAATAATCCAGGTCGCCGGGTATCTTGTGGTTTTCCATATTGCGAGTTTTTTCCACCATGTTCTCCTGTCTTTCAATGTAACCGGCATACTTGAATTCAATTTCAAGTAATTCCCAAATTGCTTCGGGCAAACCGCCTTTCAATTCGGTGGGCAGTTTAGATGATGTATTATCCGGCTTCCGGAACCACTCATCAATCTTCAGGCCCTCATGCACCATTTCCCTGCCCAGCTTCAATCCTTGATCCACCAATTTACTCTTTGTCCTTGCGCGCTCAGCTCGCTCTCCGTCTACCAGCCCGCACCCGGCCGCCATTGGCGTAAGGCGAAGGTCCGCATTGTCCTGACGAAGAAGCAGGCGGTATTCTGCGCGACTGGTAAACATCCGGTAAGGCTCGGTTACCCCAGAGGTTACCAAGTCATCAACCATGACGCCGATATAGGAATCTGCTCGTGATAAGATAAAAGGTTGTTCTCCCCTGATTTTTAGTGCGGCATTGCTTCCGGCAATGAGCCCCTGGCCAGCAGCTTCCTCATATCCTGATGTGCCATTGATTTGCCCTGCAAAATACAGACCCTCGACGATCTTTGTTTCCAACGTGGTTGAGAGTTGGGTGGGCGGACAATAATCATATTCCACGGCATACCCGGGGCGGATCATTTCGGCGTTTTCCAATCCTGCGATCGAGCGGATGAATTCCAACTGCACGGAGTAGGGGAGTGAAGTGGATATTCCGTTTACATAATATTCCGAAGTGTGTCGACCCTCCGGCTCAAGAAACAGCTGGTGGCGCTCTCGATCGGCGAATTTTACCACCTTGTCCTCGATCGATGGGCAATAACGCGGACCGACACCTTCGATCGTTCCAGAATACATCGGTGACTGATCCAAGTTGGATCGAATAATATCGTGTGTCGATCCATTGGTATAGGTAATCCAGCATGGCGATTGTTCCATGTGGAACAATGGATTCCCCCATGGATTGAGGGTAAACGTTTCACTGGATGGGTTTTGTCCCTTCTCGCCAATCGTATCAGCCATAAAGCTGAAAAGTGGTGGTTTTTCGTCTCCATCCTGCCTTTCACAAGCAGAATAATTGATTGACCTGCCATTCAGGCGACAGGGAGTGCCCGTCTTAAAGCGCTCAATCTCAAATCCCAGGTCCCCAAGCGCGCTGGATAAAGTGGATTGGGCATCACCCATTCGTCCTCCGCTTTGGTTTTGTTTGCCTACATGCAGCAAGCCCCGCATAAAGGTTCCGGAGCTAACCACAACCGACTTTGCCAGGAAGGTGATGCCAAGATTGGTTGATACGCCGGTGATGCGATCCCCGGAAACCAATAACTCTGAGACATTGCATTGGTGCAAATCCAGCCCGGCTTGGGTTTCCAGAAGGTTTTTGATCCGGAACTGATAGGCTTTTTTATCGCATTGTGCCCTTGGCGCTCTCACGCTGGGTCCTTTCGTTGCGTTCAGCATTCGGAACTGAATGCCCGTGGCATCGGTGTTCAGGCCCATTACCCCGCCAACGGCATCAATTTCCCTTACCATATGTCCCTTGGCCAAGCCTCCAATGGCTGGGTTGCAAGACATTTGTCCCACAGTGTCCAGATTTTGCGTCAATACAGCGACCCTACAATTTAACCTGGCGGCAGCCATTGCTGCCTCCACTCCGGCATGACCGGCACCGATTACGATGACATCATACGATTGTGGAAAAGTATACAAAGCGGGAATCTGTTGAGGATGTAGGGCGAAAGGGCGAAAAACAATCTACGACATCTGTCCGTCAGGGCAACCGATCGCCCAAAGGGTGTTCCACGTGGAACATTTGTTGATAATTTGATGAACTGAACTTTTCCGAGCCCGGAAAGGCGAACAGGATAATATATAACTAACTGTTAATCAATGTATTACAATAATATCGATACCGTGCCCTCTTCGTTGTTTCTTTGAGAAAGCCGGATTGCTACTACGATTATTTAAAGATTGGATTTTGGGCGAACAGAGGGTGAGTAGTTGGCAAACTGATCAATGATCAAAAATACGACGGATGCACCAAAAGTCATATCACATCCTAGAACCAAGTGAGAAATAGGATAACTTAACGCACATTATGCTCTGGCGATTAATCATCAGCCTATTTCTTATTTTTATCTTCGTTGCGATCCGCACAGTGCCGGTCTATGCGGGAGAAGAGGCAGCACGCACCCTGGCCAATCTCTCACCAATGGCGGCACTGGCACTTTGTGGTGGAATGTTTTTGCCGCGACGTCTTGGCGTGGGGCTAACCTTTGGCGCCTTTATAATGAGTGACGTTCTGTTGAACCTCTACTATCAGCATCCACTGATCAATGCATATTCAATCATCCTTTTGCTCGCTTTCGCCACCCTTTTTGCCGTTGGTCATTTTTTAGGCAACCGGGCAGGCCCGATGGCTGTGCTGGGCGCCGGAGTTGGCGGGACGCTGTTCTTTTACTTGCTTACCAACACCGCAGCTTATTTTTATGATCCCGCTTATTCGCGGGGTGTATCTGGGTGGGTCCAGGCACTCACAACAGGCCGCCCGGGATTTCCGCCAACATGGGTATTTGGCTTGCGCTCACTGGCAGGTAACCTAGTGTTCGCGCTTGCTTTCTATATGGTGTTGCGTCCCCAGGTGGAAAAGACTGGCTGGTGTGCCGCGCCCCGAGCAGCATAAAGAAAACCTTATTCGATGACTACCCAACTGGCAGATCAATCCAATTACGCGCAGGCGGAAATCAATCTGCAACTTGATGCGGAAGAAAAAATCAAATTGATGCGGGACATGATCCGTATCCGCCGCTTTGAAGAGGTCTCACTCAAATATTATAACGCCGACAAGATGGGCGGTTTTCTGCATCTTTATATCGGGCAGGAGTCTATTGCCGTTGGCACGATATCGCTTTGTGGTGAAAATGATCATATCATCACGGCATACCGTGATCATGGCCACGCGCTGGCCGTGGGCATGGGCATGAATGAGTGCATGGCGGAGCTCTTCGGCAAGGCAACCGGATGCTCGAAGGGCAAGGGTGGCTCCATGCATTTTTTTGCACCGGATAAAAACTACTGGGGAGGGCACGGCATTGTTGCCGGGCAAACACCGCTCGGAATAGGACTTGCGTATGGTATTAAGTATAAAGGACTTACTGGTTCGTCACTTTGCTTTCTTGGAGATGGAGCCGTGAACCAGGGCGCCTTTCATGAGTCGCTCAACCTTGCCGAACTTTGGGATCTGCCGGTGATATACATTATCGAAAACAATGGATACTCCATGGGCACCAGCCAGAAGCGCTCCTCTGCCTTCAAGGGCAGTCTTGCGCAGCGCGGTGAGGCATACGGTATCGCCTGGGAAAGCGCCAAGGGGCACGACATCTATGAGGTTCGTGCAAAAACCAAGGCGGCCCTGGACCGGGCACACCAGGAAAACCGGCCCACGATACTCGAACTGGCGACCTATCGATATCAGGGACATTCCGTGGCGGATGCCAACGCCAAGAAATACCGGACACCCGAGGAAATTGTCCATCACAAGGAAAATTTCGATCCCCTGAACGTGTGGAAAAACCAACTCATGCAGGAAGGCGTATTGAGTGAGGAGAGCTACCGCCAAATTGATTCGGAAGCAAAGTCCGAGGCTCGACAAGCAGCGGAGTTTGCCGAGCAAAGCCCATACCCGGAGATCGGGGAGATCACTGACGATGTTTATTTTGAGGTCGACAAGGATACGGAAGCCGGCAACCAGGGCCGACATTTCTTCCACGACTAAATTTGGTTTATTCCCGGAATAATTGAAGTTTTTCCAATCATAGAATCATGACGCTTTATCGGCACGCACTTAACAGAGCCCTTGATGAGGAACTCGCTAATGACGATAACGTTGTCATTATCGGCGAAGAAGTGGCCGAATATGATGGCGCCTATAAAGTCACCGAAGGGCTGTGGAAAAAATGGGGGGACAAGCGCGTCGTGGATGCACCCATTTCGGAAGCGGGATTTATCGGAATGGGCATCGGCGCTTCGATGCTTGGGGTGCGCCCCGTTATGGAACTGATGTTCTTCAGCTTTGCCTACGTGGCATTTGACCAGATGATTAACAATGCAGCCTGCGTACGCTACATGTCCGGAGGATTAATCAACTGCCCGATTGTGGTCAGGGGCCCGGCAAATGGTGGCACCAACGTCGGCGCGACCCACTCGCATACCCCGGAGAACCTGTTTGCCAATATGCCGGGACTCAAGGTGGTTGTGCCATCAACGGCAAGGGATGCATACGGCCTGATGAAGAGTGCCATTCGGGACAATGACCCGGTTTATTTCATGGAAAACACCCTGCTTTATGGGGACCCTGCAGCCGCTTCCGAGCTTCCGGAAGAGGAATTTACCCTGCCTATTGGCAGTGCCGAGGTGAAGCGCAGCGGAACGGATGTCAGCCTTATTGCCCATGGGCGCTCTGTGCTCGTTGCCCTTGAGGCTGCAAAACAACTTAAGGAGGAAAAGGGGGTGGATGCCGAGGTGGTTGATCTTCGTTCTATCAGGCCGCTGGATGAGGAAACCATCCTCAACTCGGTGGTCAAAACCAACCGCGCGGTTTTAGTTGATGAAAACAAGCCTTTTTGTGGAGTCAGTGCTCAAATTGCTGCCACCATCCAGCAGGAGGCCTTTGATGACCTTGACGCCCCCGTTTTGCGGGTCACATCCATTGATGCCCCGGCCATTTACAGCCCGCCACTGGAAAAGGAGCAAATTCCCAATGTTGGCAGGGTGGTCGAGAAAGTCATGCAACTAGGCTAGGATTAACCGGTGAAAGAACCCATTAAATAAGTTCCAGAGAATAAATAAGATGCCGAATTTCGTACAAATGCCAAAATTGAGCGATACCATGACCGAGGGTACCTTGCTCAAGTGGCTGGTTAAGGTTGGCGACAGTGTGGATGTTGGTGATCCCCTGGCAGAGGTCGAGACAGACAAGGCGACCATGGAGATGGTGGCGTTTGATGAGGGAACCGTGGGAGCCCTCTATGTCAAGGAAGGCACAAAGACAGCACTTGGGGAGACGCTGGCAGTTTTGCTGGAGGAAGGAGAACAAGCACCGGAGCAGCCGCCTTCGGGTGGAGCAATAACGGTTGGAAAAGAGGCAGGCGAGGCGGACACTGGAGGTGGTGATGAAACGAGAGGAACGGAGATTGCACCAAACTCCGAGCAGGTCGGCGGCAATGCTGCCCGGGCCAAGGCGTCGCCACTGGCACGTAAAATAGCGACTGCTCAAAACATTGATTTATCAGCAATAACCGGCAGCGGCCCAGGGGGACGGATCGTGAAACGTGATCTCGAGGGGGCTCCAGCCGGCAATGCAGCAAAGCAGGCTAGCGCGGGTCCGGCAACAAAACCGCCTGCAATGATAAGTCCAGCATCAGCAACAGCTGAAGACCAGAGGATTGAGCTCAGCTCAATGCGCGCCATTATTGCAGAACGCCTGCTGGCATCAAAAACCCAAATTCCTCATTTTTACCTGCATGTGGAAATGGATGCCGAGCCGCTCATGGGCCTTTTGAAACAGGCAAACATAACTGCCGGGGAAAAATCCAACAAGTTGACGATCAATGACGTGATCCTGAAGGCCGCCGCCAGTGCCGCCGTTGCTGAACCCCGGGTTAATGCCTCTTTTGACGGCAATGCCATTATTCAATATGCGAACGTCAATCTTTCAGTGGCGATCGCCCTTGATGACGGCCTGGTCACGCCGGTGATCCGTTCGGCACAGGAAAAAAGCCTTCTGGAGATCAGCCTAGAGGTGAAGGACCTGGCCCAGCGGGCAAGATCGAAAAAACTTTCACCAGATGAATTCAGTGGGGGCACATTGACGGTTTCCAACCTGGGGGCATACGGGATCAACAGTTTTGATGCCATTATCAATCCTCCCCAGGCCGTGATTTTATCCATTGGCGGCATCGTGAAAAAACCGATCGTCGACAGTGAGGGCCAAATTGTGGCTGGCGCAAGGATGGATGTTGGTATCAGCTGCGACCACCGCGTTGTCGATGGAGCGGTCGGCGCATCCTATCTTGCCGAGCTGAAAAAACGCATAGAAAACCCTGCAAGTATACTGCTTTAGCAAATAGCAGTGCAGATTGGCAATAAGGCCATCCGGGCGCCCGAAAAAATCTTCAGGCTAAAACACCGCGTCCATCCTCATCATCGGATACAAGGAGCTTTAAATGCTGATGCTCCGGCTTTTCCAGCGCGGCATCTTCATTGATCACATGACGCGCCAGGTCGCGCGCCTTCTGAACCAGTCCAGGTTCTGTGACCAGGTCACCGAGTTTCAATCCACTGATTCCACTTTGAGCCGTACCCAGTAATTCCCCGGGTCCCCTCAGTCTCAGGTCCGCCTCGGCAATTTCAAAACCGTCGGAACTTTTCTCCAGAACACGAAGCTTTTCACTCGCATCGGCACTTGGCTTGTCGGCCATCAAAATACAATAGCTCTTGTGGCTGCCACGCCCGATTCTACCTCGTAGCTGATGCAGTTGAGCCAGGCCGAAGCGCTCAGCATTGTAGATATACATCATGTTTGCATTGGCGACATCAACGCCGACCTCGATCACGGTGGTCGTTACCAGGACATGCGTCCTGGCTTCCCTGAAATCATGCATGATGCTTTCCTTTTCCTCTGCGGGCACCCGCCCATGCAAAAGGCTGCACTTAAAGGGGGCCAGGCGCTTCACCCATTTTTGATATTCGCCCTCAACAGATTGAGCCTTTAGTTTATCTGAATCCTCAACCAGCGGGTAGACCAGGTAGGCCTGTCTGCCCTTGCCCAGATGGTCCTTGAGGAAGCGGGTTGCTTTCTGGACATCCTTGCCCGCAGCCCTGACGGCCGTGATAATTTCACCCCTGCCACCTGGAGCCTCGTCAAGGACAGACACATCAAGGTCACCATAAACAGTCAGCGTCAGGGTTCGGGGAATGGGGGTGGCGGTCATGACGAGCACATCAGGGCAGGTGCCCTGTCCAATAAGCCTGCCTCGCTG
The DNA here is from genome assembly GCA_902589825.1 of uncultured Verrucomicrobiota bacterium. Classification (GTDB taxonomy): domain Bacteria; phylum Verrucomicrobiota; class Verrucomicrobiia; order Verrucomicrobiales; family DEV007; genus CACIUL01. The sequence goes on along the minus strand of CACIUL010000013.1, from coordinate 20,973 downwards.
GGTTACCCCGAACTTGTGCTGCTCATCAATGACCACCAGTCCCAGGTCATCGAACTCACCGGTCCCGTAAAACAAGGCATGTGTGCCCACGAGCACTTGTGGCTGTGAATCATCAAAGAGCGGCATTTCCTCGTTTTCCCTTCGGGTTGCCGTGCGCAAACCGACACGAATGCCAAGCGGAGAAAGCCAGCGGTTGAGGACAAGATAGTGTTGTTCGGCGAGGATTTGTGTGGGCGCCATGAGTGCGGCCTGACAACCGGATTCGACGGCAAGTAAAATGGCGGAAACGGCCACCAGGGTTTTACCTGACCCAACGTCACCCTGAAGCAGGCGGTTCATGGGATGCTTCGCTTCAAGGTCGGCGCGAATTTCAGCAACACAGCGCTCCTGTGCACCGGTTACCCTGAAGGGCAGGGAAGCGAGAAACTTTTCAAGAAGTTTGCCATTCCCGCAGTGCGGTGCGCCTGGAAGTGACAGGTGCCCCGCCCGGCGGCGGGCAACCTTTAGCTGCAGGATGAAAAACTCCTCGAGTGCCAGGGTATGGCGGGCAGCCAGGAGCTGCGCTTCCGAGCCGGGAAAGTGAATGGCCTGCAGCGCCTGCCCCCTGGGCAGAAAGGATGTCTTATCCAAGGGTTTTTTGTTGCCGGGCAGGATTTCAGGAAAATCCTCTGCATGCAGAGAAGAGGTAATTTCAAAAAGAGCCCTGCGCAGCGGACGCTGACCAATACCCTCCTTGAGGGGATAGACAGGGGTAATGCGCCCGAGGTGTATACCGGATTCCTCTGCACCGGAGTCAAATGTCTCAAACTCCGGATGGTCCATAACCAGCCGTTTGCCGCTTTGCTTGACCTTGCCGTAAAAGATAATCTGCTGGCCCACCGCGACCAGTTTATGTATAAACGCCATATTGAACCAGCGGAGGGTAATTCGGTTCATTCCGCCGGTTTCCTCATCCTCGACCACTGCCTCGAAGAAACGTCGCCGCCCAAAGAAACGTTTTGCACTGTCCACAACATATCCCCGCAGGCAGACAGCACTGCCAGTTTCAGCCGGGGGAAAAGCATGGAACTGACCACGGTTTTCATAACGCCTTGGATAATAGGTAAGCAGGTCCGCAAGACAACGACACCCGGCCTTTTGCAACCTCGTGCAAAGCTTCGTATCGAGAGCCTCAAGTTCTGCAATTGGGGTTTCAGGTCGAAGCGTGGGCATAAAACGGTGAATTATTCCGCAGGGCGCAGCGCCCGGACATTCATTTGCAGGCTGACCCGACCCCGAAAATCATTGCGCATAATGTTAAAGGCAACATCCCATGGCGGGCAAGGCAGGCCGTTTTCAACCCCGTTGAAGTAGATGGCATCACGAACGACCCTGTCCTGTTGGAGGCTGAAGCGGTAATGCTTGTCCTTGAGTATACGAGGCTCGGAGGTGGGCGCAACATTACGGGCGATCAACAGAGGTTCAGGGTTTGCAGCCCCAAAGGGTTCAAGCCGCAGGAATTCATCAAGGATTTCAAGGCGCAGCTGCTCGAGCCGGCACTCAGTGTCAATATGCAGGCGCGGCACCATGTCCTCGGGATCCACGGTATCCCGGACATGGGTGTTAAGGTGCACGCGAAAGGCATCGACCTGATCTTCGCGGATGGATATGCCAGCAGCCATATCATGTCCGCCACCACTCAACAGATGACAACGCCCAGAGTTGATTATGTCCACCAGGGATATTCCCCCAATGCTTCTTCCGCTTCCCTTGCCGACACCGTTATCATCAACAGCTATGACAAATGCCGGCCGGTTAAATTTTCTGCAAATTCTGGATGCCACGATGCCGACAACACCGGGATGCCATTCCCGGCTCGCAATAACGATGCCGTGATCACATTGTCCGGCATGCTCGTTTTCTATTGAGGCAATGGCACTGGTTGCAGCGCCGTGTTCAAGCTCCTGACGGATCTGATTTTGTTTGTCCAGCTCTGCAGCCAGCCGTTGTGCCTCACTGGGATTTTCACAAAGCATGAGATCAAGGGCGGCAGCAGCAGTATCAAGCCTGCCTGCCGCATTCAACCTGGGGCTGATACGAAAGCTGATATCCTGCGCTCCATAAGGCGGGTTGATCCCGGCAATTTCAGCAAGGGCAGCCAAACCCGCGTTGCGCGTGCGCGCCAGCTCATGCAAACCACGCTTTACAAGTGTCCGGTTTTCTTCCCTCAATGGGACAATATCGGCCACTGTGCCCACCGCCACGACATCGAGGTAATCGCGCAGGCGGAAACCATCAACCGGGCGTTTCTTAAGCATGGCATGAGCCAGTTTAAACACCACACCTGCACTGCAAAGGTAGTCAAGGCGGCAGGATTTGCCCGGCTCAGCAACTTTGGGGTTTACCAACGCGATGCAGTCCGGCAGGCCTTCGGGTGCAGGCTCGTGGTGATCAAGGATAACGGATTCAACTCCGCGGTTCTTCAACCATTGAATTTCCTCAATAGATGTCGTTCCGCAATCAACGGCGATAAGCAAATCGGGAGATTGTTCTTCAAGGCAACGACCAAGGCCATCAATGGAAAGCCCGTATCCTTCTCCAATGCGGTGTGGCAGGAACGTCCCGCAAAGGATGCCATAGGCATCAAGGATGGCTTTTAGCAAAGTGAGCGAAGTGACACCATCCACATCGTAATCGCCGTAGAGCGCCACTTTTTCCCCGCGGTCTGCTGCGGCAAAAACCCGCTCAACGGCAGCGCTCATTCCAGGCATTTCAAACGGATCAGAGAGATCTGCAAGCCTTGGTTCAAGGAAGGCTTGGCGTTGGGCAGCGGAAACGATCTCGCGGTTTGTAAGTATCGCGTCGATTACAGGAGCGAAGTCAGAACCCGGGGACCCTCCATCAGCTATGAAGGGGCTCTTTATAATCCAGCGGGTCAGGGTGGTTTTACTGCCGGCTTGCTCGCTCACTTGGGCTGCTCTTCCTTATCGGGTACCTTTTTCTTTGAGGGATCGGACAACAACAATTCTCGGGCACCGATCAGCTTGGCAAAATCTCCAAGCGGAACCTCAACGCCGATATATTTTTTCCTTTGCCTGTAGCTGTGGGCCAGAACGAGGCCACGGGAATCAAGGGCTGCTAGGCAGGGAACCCCCCTGCCTGACGCCTGTTTGATAAAATCCACTTTATCCAGGAGATTAAAGCGCAGGGCGGGCCAGGGCATTTTATGCTCAGCCATGTATTGGAGCATTTCCTTTTCAGAGTCATCAAGGCTGACAAACACGATTTCAAAATTGGCACCGGATGCCTTGGCCTCATTATAGAACTTGGACAGGACGGGGGTAAATTTTTTGCAGGTGGGGCTCCAGCCGGCAGAGAAAAAAAGCAGGAAGTGATCAATGGCCTTCTCTGGATTGAGGGAATGCGCAACGAGCTTGTCTGCCTCAAGCCTGACGAGTTTTTCAGCCAGCTCCTTTGCAACAATGACAGGACGTGGCAATTGCGGGATTATAGCTTCATCCTGTGCGGGGACCGCTGCGGTAAGCAAGAGGGCAAGAGAAAGCGAAAGAAAACCTGAATTCATGAGATCTGGAGATACCACAACATAAAGGCAGGGACAGTGGATTCCAGAACGGAATTGTCAAAACGCCCTTTAACAAGAATCAATCATTCCGGAACCGGGGCCGGAGGGTTTTTTTTCTGCCCCACCCAGAGATAAATGATCGCGCCCGCGGCAATGGTGGCCAAACCGCAAAGTGATTCGATCGGGTGTTCCACCAGCAGGCGCCACTCGAGGTAAATGGCCATTGCGAGAAACAATAATGGTGGCAGGGGATAAAGGGGACAGCGGAAGGGGCGTTTGAGGCCCGGCTTGCGATAGCGCAGCACAACCATCCCGAAAACCGTTGCTGCCAGCGAAAGGTTCAAGACAAATTCAAGGTAGAGGATGATCGCCTTGGGCTCAGCCCAAAGAAGCCCCAGGGCAAGCAGTGCCTGCAGGATAATGGCAAATACCGGGATGCGATGGCGGTTAGTGCGCGCGAGGATTTGCAGCGGGGCATAATCCTGCCCGAGCATTTGGCCCACCCTTGGCCCGGCCCATGTCATGGCGCTGATCGCGGATATCAACCCGAAGGCGATCAGGATTCCTACCAGGGTGCCACCCTGTTCACCAAAGAGATGCTGTGCGGCGATAAGGCCGACTTCTTCTTTGCCGGCCATCTTTTCAACAGGCGTGCTGGCAAGAAAACCCGCGTTGACCAGCAGGTAAAGGAGAAGGACTGCGAGGGTTCCGAGGAAAAGTGCGCGCGGCACGCTGCGTGCGGGATCACGGACTTCGCCTGCCACGTAGGCAGCAGCGTTCCAGCCGGCAAAGGAATAGTTGACGTAGAAAAGCGATATGGCAAATGGAGCTCCGGCAATGACCGCCCAGTCCCCGGCTGACGGTGTAAAGGAAACCGTGCCACCTCCCGTGTGCAGCAGTCCCGCAAAGGCAAGGCTCAGCACAAGGATAAATTTCAGCACGGTGAAAAGCAGCTGGAATCCACCACCAACCGGCAACTTCCACAGGTGGCAGGCGGTAACGGCAAGAAGTACCAATACCGAGAACACCATTGCGCTTTCGGGGATTTCCAGTGCGGCTGCCAGATAAGTTCCAAAGAGCAGTGCGCTGAAGGCCACCGGGGCAGCGAAACCAACCGTCAAAGAGATCCAGCCTGAAAGAAATCCAGCCGCCGGGTGATAGACCCTTGAAAGCAGGTGATACTCGCCACCACAACGGGGCAGTGCCGCTACCAGCTCCCCGTAACAAAGCGCGCCACAAAGTGCGTATACACCGCCGAGGACCCACAACAGGAGGATGACAAAGCCGCTGTCTATTCCGGAAAGTTGCCAGCCGAGGCTGGTAAAAACCCCGACTCCCACCATGTTACCAATCACCAGTGCCGCAGCCACCGGCCACCCGATCTTCGCCGTCGCACTGCTTCCTGCAGGATCTGGATGGTTCATGTTCAGGGGGTATAACGCGCAAAAGGCAACGGTTGCTGGGCAACGACCTCCCGATGCTGCGGGATGCCGCATTAATCCTCAAATCAACTCGGGCATTGGCCTGTGGCCATCAACCAGGTAGTGCGGTCTGCCGTTTAGGTCGGGCAGGGTGGTTGTGTTGGGGTTAATGCCCATGTTGTGGTAAAGGGTGGCCATAATCTCGCCCATGTGTACGGGCCGCTCGGTTGCCTCTGCCGCTTTGCTGTCCGTGGCACCAATGACCTGCCCTGTTTTCATTCCTCCCCCTGCCAGCAATGCGCAGGAAACCTTTGGCCAGTGGTCGCGACCTCCCTTGTCGTTAATTTTAGGTGTGCGGCCGAACTCCCCCCAGGCGCAAACGGTGACATCCTCGGCCATTCCACGCTCATGCAGGTCTTCAATCAGGGCACTGAGTCCCTGGTCAAACATCGGGGCGTGTGAACGCATGCCGCCGGTGTTGTCTGAATGAAAATCCCAGCGGCCGTAATTCAGTGTCACACATCTTGCCCCGGCCTCGACAAGGCGCCGGGCAAGCAGGAAATGCTCGTTGTTACGGGGGGCACCATCGCCCACGTTTTTGGCATCCCCCTTGCCGTAGCGCTCACGGATCTTGAGGGGCTCCTTTTCCAGGTCGAATGCATCGGCCAGCCGGCTGGAGGTAAGCAGGTCAAATGCCTGGCGGGTAAAACCGTCTATGCCCGCCATTTTTCCACTTGCGTCAATGTCCCGCCGCATGCGGTCAAAGGAATTGAGAAGCCCCTCACGCTCATCGAGCCGAGCCGGGTTAATGCCGTTAATCACCATGTCTTTCATCCCCTGGCCGGAAGGCTTGAAAGGGTCGTGCTCAATCCCTAGAAAACCTGATTTTCCTGAGGATCCATATGGAGGATGTCCCGCCTTGGGAGCAAGGCCCACAAAGGCGGGTATTTGCGCACCAGCCGAACCCATTAAGCGAGAGAGCGTGGAACCGATCGAGGGCCAGCCACCCGGCGGCTGGCCTTTCTTGTTAAACGTGGACCCTGTCCGGCCGGTATAGCACATGAAGGAATCATGCGCGCCGCTGGGGGCACCAATTACCGAGCGAACTGCAACGCAACGATCCATGATTTTTGCCATTTGCGGCAATAATTCACCAATGCGAACCCCACTGACATTCGTGTCGATGGCGCCTAGATCACCGCGATACTCGGAAGGGGCGTCGGGCTTCGGGTCCCACAGGTCCTGATGGGGCGGTGCTCCTGCCATGTAAACCATGATAACGGCCTTTTGGGCGCGCTTTATGCCAGCCCGTGATTCCGCCTGCAGCAGCCCAGGCAGGCTGAGCCCTCCCATGCCAAGCCCTCCAATGTGCAATAAATCACGCCTGGAAAGCCCGTCACAAAGTTTTCCCGCACTTTTTCCGGCAATGCTCAGCATTTCCCTGAATATAGATGCGGGTCGAATCAGTTTGCAAGTCGACTGGTTCAGGGTGGCTGAAAGCAGGCGAGAAAACATCTAGCGCATCAATGTTTTAGGATAAAAAATCATATTGATGGGCAAATCAAACCAAGGCACCCTCATTGGTGATGGAAGAAAAAGAAGATATTCCGGTTAAACCGGGCGCACAAAACCAACCGGCGGCCGGCGATAAGCACAGCCCACCTTCATCATTAAAGGGGTTTTGGCTGTTGTTTTTTGTGCAGCTGCTCAATGCCTTCAGTGACAATTTTTTCAAGTTTTTGGTCATCTTCTTTGCCAGCAAGGGGGTGGACTCGGCTATACGTGATGAGCGGCTTTTCCAGATTGCGGCGGTTTTTGCCATCCCCTTTATTTTGTTCTCGATGGCTTCAGGTGCCCTTGCCGACCGGTTTTCCAAGGGGCGGGTGATTACCTGGACGAAAATTCTTGAGATTTTCATTATGGCGGCAGGTGTCTATGCCCTGTGGGCACAGAGCTTTCCCATGATGCTGGCAGTAGTCTTCATGATGAGTGTGCAGAGCACCATGTTCAGCCCGGCAAAATACGCTTCCTTGCCTGAATTGTTGCCGGCAACGCGCTTGAGCTGGGGAAATGGACTGATCGGGCTCGGCAGCTTTTGTGCCATTATTACCGGCGGCGTGGTGGCGGGCCTGGTATCGTCCCAGCTGGGCAATGACGACATCTGGAAAGCGGCAATTGCCCTGGTTGCAATTGCCCTGGTCGGCATGTTGACAAGCCTGAAAATTCCCCGCATCGCGCCGGCTGACCCCGGTAAGCGCATCCGCATCAATTTTATTTCCGAGCTTGGCCGTAACCTGAAGGTGGCACGCTCCAACCGGGTGCTTTTCCTTGCTATCACCGGATGTGTTTATTTCTGGCTTATAGGGGCACTTCTTGAGCCCACACTCGTTGTTTACGGCCAGGATTTGCTGAGACTTGATGATGACGCGAACAGCTTTTTGCGCGCCTTTATGGCCATTGGTATAGCACTTGGCAGTGTGCTGGCAGGCTTTCTGTCGGGACGCAAGATAGAATATGGCCTGATACCTCTTGGCTCATTGGGGCTGGCAGCCTGTTCATTACTGCTTGGGTTGCCCGGGCTTTCATTTGCCCAGGTGTCCACGTTACTGGCCTTGCTTGGAGTGGCAGGCGGATTTTTTATCGTCCCGGTCAACGCACTGATTCAGCACCTTCCCCTGCGCAAGGACAAGGGATCGGTTCTTGCTGCAACAGGTTGGTTGAATGCCTGCGGTATTTTTCTTGCCGCGCTTTTGTTCTTCCTGCTGAAGGCGACCATTGGCGTGGAAGCCAACGTGATGTTAATGGTCATTGGGGCAGTAACCATTGCCGGAACGATTTATGCGGTTTGGCTTGTGTCAGACTCGCTGGCGCGCCTTTTGTTGTGGGCACTTACCCACACCTTTTATAGAGTGCGCGTACTTGGCCGCGAAAACCTTCCCGAGAGGGGCGGGGCCTTGCTGGTTTCCAATCACCTCTCCCTTGCAGACGCCCTTTTTGTTATTGCTTCAACCGGCAGGCGGATTCGGTTTATCATGCACCGGGACCAGTTCAACCGGTGGTGGGTAAAGCCGATAGCAAGGATGCTCAAGGTGATACCCATATCGGCGGATTTTGGTCCCAAGGAGTTGATAAAGTCTCTTAAGAAAGCCAGTGAGTGCATCAAGGAAGGGCAAGTGGTTTGTATTTTTGCTGAAGGGGAAATCAGCCGGATAGGCGGGCAGATACTGCCTTTCCGCAAAGGGATGGAGTTGATCATGAGAAAACTGGATGCACCGGTCATCCCGGTCCATCTGGACAACGTCTGGGGCAGCATTTTCAGTTTCCAGAGCGGCAAGGCTTATTGGAAAATACCCCGACAGATACCTTATCCCGTCACCGTGAGTTATGGGGAAAGGATGCCTCCCGGCTCCCTGCCACATGAGGTGCGCCGTGAGGTGGTGGCATTGAGTTCAGAGGCCTGGTCTCAGCGAAAGGGGCGCCTGCCGACAATCGGGCAGGCTTTTGTGCGCACCGCGCGTCGTGCCCGCGGGAGGCTGGCCTTTGCCGACAGCAGCGGCAAGGAGCTTAGTTACATGAAAGCCCTTATTGGGACATTGGTACTGGCCAAGAAGCTGCGCAAACACTGGGACGGGGAGGAAAAGGTCGGAATACTGATCCCGCCATCGGCGGGGGGAGCACTGGTTAACCTGGCGGGAATCCTGACCGGTCGCACGGTGGTCAACCTGAACTACACGCTCTCCGAGGAGGGAATCCAATCCTGTGTCCGGCAATGCAACATCAGCTGTGTCATTACCTCGGAGAAAGTCATCCGCAAACTCAAGCTGGATCCAGGGGTGCCGATGATTGCCCTTGAGGAAATTGCTGCTGACACAACCGGTGGTGAAAAGCTTTCAGCCGCGGCAATGGCCTACTTCATGCCGCGCAATATGCTTCTGCGCCGGCTTGCCGGCGGACGAAAGGTCACCCTGGATGATACGGCAACGGTTATCTTCAGCAGTGGCAGCACCGGCGAGCCCAAGGGAGCAATGCTTAGCCACTACAATATTGTTTCCAACATGATGCAGCTCAATCAGGTTTATGATTTCAAGCGCCATGACCGCTTTCTGGGGGTCCTGCCCTTCTTTCACTCGCTGGGCTTTACCGCGACGCTGATCGGGCCCTCCATCCTGGGCGTTGGGGCTGCCTATCACCCGCTGCCCACGGATACCCGCTCGATTTCCAAGCTCATTCCCCACTACAAGCTGACCCTGCTGCTGGCCACTCCCACCTTTCTGCAGCTTTATCTTCGCGGCTGCAAGCCCGAGCAGATGGAATCGGTCAACCTTGTTGTTGTCGGGGCGGAGAAACTGCCCGCCCGTCTGGCTGATGCCTTTGAGGAGAAGTTTGGAATACAGCCGCTTGAGGCATATGGTTGCACGGAGTGTTCACCGGGTGTCGCGGTTAACACACCGAGCTTGATCGATGGTGAAATTGACCAGAGCGGGAACCGCCCGGGAACCATTGGCCGTGCATTGCCCGGGATGGATATCCGTATTGTGGACCCGGAAACCGGGGAAAGGTGTGGTTTTGATGAACCCGGCCTGATGTGGGTAAAGGGACCCAACATCATGCAGGGCTACCTTGGCAAGGAAGAGTTGACTGCCGAGGTGCTTGATGAGGGGTGGTATAACACGGGTGATATTGCGGCTATCGACGAGGATGGGTTTATCACCATTACCGATCGGCTGAGCCGGTTCAGCAAGATTGGCGGGGAAATGGTGCCGCATATCAAGATCGAGGAGGTATTGCACAACGTTGCAGGACTTACGGAACAATCCTTTGCCGTCGCAGGCCTGCCGGATGAGAAAAAAGGCGAGCGAATTGTCGTGCTCCACACCCTGGAGGAGCAGGGCGTCGAGAAGGTGGTTGCCGGGCTGAGAGCCGAGGAGATTCCCAACTTGTGGAAGCCGAGAATGGACCAGTTTTTCAAGGTGAAAGAATTGCCTTACCTGGGAAGCGGCAAACTGGACTTGAAAAGAATTAAAATTCTTGCCGCCGAAACAGCCAGTGCTTCCAGTCAAAGCGATCATGAAAACTTATGAGCAACATTAGATTTGACTGATAAAGCATTGATTGTAATATAGTTACCGTTTGCCGACAGGTTTGGGCGCATGACATTCTAGCATTAAAATAATGCAAGCTGGCGTTAGCGATTAAATGGGTTTTTCCATTTAATGGCACCATGCACCTCAACAAAAATACACCATTAAACCGGGCGCTTTTCAGCTTCAGGACGCGCTTGTTTACTGCAGGTTTTGCTGCTGGCCTAATCCTTGTCGGCCACGCTTCAGCAGTTACAAGCTTTACCGAGACCTTCGACAATGATAACGCCAGCTGGGGAGATCCCACCGGTTCGCCGGGTGGAGCCGGTCATGATGCTGGCGGTTTCATTACAACCAGCGGCGCTTTAGCTGACCTCGGGCAGGGTGTCCTGTTCCGTGGAAACGGATCTGCAGGGGCAAGCGGGGCTGCATTCAGCGGTAACTGGATTGCTGATGGTGTAAGCCAGTTTTCCGTGGACGTGCGCCATAACTCTCAGGTGCCACTGTCCTTTTTTGCACGGTTTGCCTCCCCGTTTAATTTTCCAGGGGCAACGGCCGTTCGGTTTCAACCCGTTTTGGCCAACCAGTGGACGACGCTCACCTTCAACATTGCTGACAACCCTGCGTTTGGTGCGCCAAACTTTGTGACTTTTGAGGGCAGCTCCTTTGATGGCGTGTTCAGCAATATTGGAAGGGTTCAGGTTGGAGTCAGCATTCCCGATGGCTTTGAAAACAACCCGGCTCTGGCTAACGGGGTTTTCACATTCGACATGGACAACGCCAGCGTCTCGGTTATTCCTGAACCCTCTGGAGTACTCCTTGCAATGGCGGGCGGAATGCTGCTGATGCTTCGACGGCGCAGGAGCTAAGTTTTATGGAACATGTGCTTTTGAGGCTCACTGATAAAAATAAACTTTCGTGTGCTGCACGAAAATAGTAATGCGCCCGCTATGAAATCCATAGCGGGTGCGTTGTATAGTTGATGAAAGGGATTTATCGAACCAGCGCCATTACCTTCACGCTATTTTCTGCAACGTTTAGCTTGTTTGCCGGGGAAACAGCAAGTTTCCCACAACCATACCTTGACCGCTGGATGTATGCAGCCAATGCATCACCGGGTAGTCGTGGAATGGCATCTGTCTTTGCCAATCCCGGGGACTGGAGCCGGCTTGGACAGTTCATGGTTGGTTTTGATCTTGGTGAAAAAATTCCAACAGGCAAGGGGGCAACAAGCTACCGGATCAGCTCGATGAAGCTTACATTGGTGACTGCCGGCCAGCCGCCTTTTACCCATGACTCCACCTATGACACTGTTGCCTCATACCTTGGCAATGACGGTGATGCCGGCAAGCCCATTGAACTGCACGGCGTGGGTTACCTTGAGGGTTATTCGGGGGAAGATTTCCTGAACCGCAGAACGCCCATCAGTGGCGCTGATGGCAGGACGGCATACCCATTAAGCTGGGATGAGGAAGGCAAGAGCAGGGATGTCAGCCAAAACGTTGCAAGTGGATTTGAGTCCAGACCCTGGGCAGTTGGGCGTGTTCTGGGGGTCGAGGACGGAGAGGTGGTCAACGAGGAAAAGGACGTCGAATTTACCCTGCAACTGACAGACCAAAAGGTCATGGAATACCTTCAATCATCGTTTGATCAGGGAAAAATTTACCTCATGATCAGCTCATTGCAGGATGCACTTCAGCAAGGGGGAACATTTGTGAATTTCTTTACCAGTGACAGCCAGGAGGAGTTCTTTTTTGGAGGGTATTCCCCCAAGCTCGAGGTGGAATACACGATAGTCGATGTGCCGCAGGTTCCAGCACCAGTGATACATTCAATTGGGATGAACGGTGGGCAATTAAGTATTTCCTGGCAACAGCACCGTGGATTTAAATATTTGTTGGAATCCAGTGTCGATTGCAAGTCGTGGTCCCGGTTATCAGAATTTGTGGCGACAGAAGACGGGCTTTTTAGCCATGTCCTCCAGGCTCCGCAAGGCTTTCGTTTTTATCGTATCAGGCGAGAGCCAAACTAAAAAGCCAATGCCAAAAAGACTTCATAGTGGGTTCAGCCTTCTGGAATTGATGGTTTCGGTTACCATTATTGCGATCCTTTCGACCATTGGATTTGGGGCCTACGAAATGTTTAAGCGTAAAGCAATGATGGCTAAGGAATTGAGCGGAGCACGCAATCTGCTAGTAGCCTTCCACCTTTATTCAACAAATAACGGAGGACGGATATTAGCGGGCTATCAATCTGACCCGGATGCGGTGAATGAAAAGGGCGATGAATTGTATCCGCCCGTCAATGCGAGATATCCGTGGAGACTTTACCCATATATACAAGACGTGAAGGGCAGCCTGCTCTATAACGGAAACGAGGCAGTCATGGATCAAGACAACAGTGATTACCTCGTGAGCGTGTCTCCAAATCTGGGAATGAATACCACCTTTGTAGGAGGCCATTATGGAAGCGGCAGCTTGTTGCGTCCTTCGTATCGCGTGGAGGAGAAGATTGGACGCTTTTGCGTTAAGCAAACGAGCGACATCAGCAAAAATGCGGAAATCATTGTTTTTTTATCCGCACGCTCAGACCCCGGAGAAGCCTGGGAAGGAAGGGGTTATTTTGAGGTGCAGCCTCCACAGGTATTAAGAGCTGTATGGAGCCCGCAAAAATGGACCGTTGACGCAAAGCCATCAGAGCATGGGTTTATTGATCTGCGCTGGGGGGATAGAGCCGTCGCAGCAATGTATGACGGGTCGGCACGGTTAATGGAAGAGGGTGAATTGCGAGATATGAGGTATTGGGCGCCAAGAGCTGCGGAAACCGGCAACAGCCAATATTTTGTGGGCCGCTGAGAGGGAGCTTGCACGATCCGCTACGAATATAAAAGTAAGTAACACAATGAAACAAAAACAAAAACAACCGCTGATCCCCTTATTGGAAGTGCCGAGAAGCATACTCCTTTTCCTTATTTTCTATGCCACCTGCACCTTCAGCTTGGGGCAGCCACTGGATAAATATCAAAAAGACCGGGAGGCTATCCTTGCCATGGCCGGCGATTATGAAGTGGACTTCCAGTTTATTGAAACGGTTGCAATTGATAGGGATTACAAGCTCAAAGAACCTTATCTGGAAGATGCCGCGGAAGTTGTGTTTGTTGTGGAAAATTCACCGAAAAAAATAGTCCTGCAGCATGTGTTGTGGGTTGAGTCCTATGACCGGGTAGTTAAGCACTGGAAGCAGGAGTGGAGATATGAGGATCAGGTTATGTATGAGTTTGCTGGGGACTTAACCTGGCAACGCAGGCAGCTAAGCAAGGAAGAAGTAAAGGGGACTTGGAGCCAGAAAGTCAGTCAGGTTGATGACAGTCCTCGGTACGAAAGTTTCGGCAAGTGGACTCATCATGGGGGACTGTCCAGCTGGCAGGGCAATCAAACCCGTCGTCCTTTGCCGCGCCGTGAATATACCAAGCGCAAGGACTATGATATATTCCAGGCGGTGAACCGCCACACCTTGACTCCAAGCGGCTGGGTTCATGAACAAGATAACTACAAGCAGGTTTCGGCTTCCGGTAAGGTGCTTTGCCGGGAAGTCGGCCTTAATCAATATTACCGATCAAGCGAGTTGGATTTTTCAGAGGTGAAGAAATATTGGGAAATGCATTCCGGATATTGGTCTAAGGTAAGCGGCATGTGGGAGCAGAGGCTGGAGGCTTCCGATCAACTCTCACTGCGCAAGACCAGTGAGGGCAAACCTCTATTCAGGCATTTATTTGACATCATAGGGCAAAAAGCAAAAGTCGGTGACCACGCAGCAAAAGCTGAGGAAGTCATCAAAAGGTTTGTCATTGTCAGGGATTGAACGAGTCGGATCCCGCAAGGCAGTTTCGTGATGCAATGAACCGCTCAAAGATGTTTCATGGTGTAAAGGGTTGGCTTGTAAGCGGTTAAATTATTGTACTGCAGTGCTTGCCGACATGGGATGGTAAAAAAACAATTGTGTGCATGACAATCGGGACAACTAATGATAATGGGTCTCAATATCATCAACTCATTCTTACCCTGCAGCAGCCACACTTTTTAGTCATTGCTTCTATTTAAATGACGGCACATTCCATGGAAGACCCAGTGCCCTGGTCATCCTCTGCACAAAAAGGCTGGCGGGTTGAAGTATTGAATCCTTCTCAAGATCATGAGCGGTTTATTGTTTCAGTCATCGAGCTCACAATAGACAAGGCACTTGAGTATGAATGCCGGGTGGATACCAACAGCCTCAACTTGAGAATCTGTCTTCAAGGTGCAGGAGAAATACGCAGTGGTGACATATCGCAAAGGATCCTGCCGAATACGATTAACGCCGTTGAACTGAAAGTCGGCACATCAGCCGGATGTTACTATGAGGCTGGCAAACACCTGTTGGTAAATATCAGGTTCTCATACTGGTATCTTGCATCGCTTTTTGAAAACGAATCAAATATGCGTTCATCCCTTTCCAAAACACTTACCAGCAAATGCTTGGAATCAGAACGCATTTTCTCATTGAGTGAACCGGTGGGAAAGCTTCCAAGAAGCATTGCACAGTCTTTGTCAGCGCCGCCGATAACAGATGCAGCATCATCATTGTGGTTCCGGGCCAAGGCAACGGAACTGCTCGCACACTGGGCCTTCACCGAGCCGGAAGGGTCTGAGGCACCGTTTTTTTGCTCAAGGCAAAAGCGAGTGGTCATTGAGCGGGTGGAAAAAGCAAAAGAATATTTGTTAAATAACTATGCCGAGCCCATGAACCTAACGGCATTGGCACGGGCAACCAGTTGCAGCGAACACTATCTTTCAAGGCTGTTTTCAAAGGAAACCGGAATGACACTCAGTCGGTATTTGCGGGCAGTCCGAATTCAGAAAGCAAGTGAGTTACTTGAAACAGGAAAAATGAACGTAACCGAAGCAGCCTTTGAGGTGGGCTATCAAAGCTTGAGTCATTTTGCCAGGGCTTTCCGTCAGGAAAAAGGAATTAATCCCAGTCACTTTAACCAAGGCTGAAAAAGTCAGGAAGGGTCACCTTTTATAGATGAGGGCCCTGGATCGGCGTTGGTCAAATTCAGCTAGATCCTTTTGCCATGTGGCGCGAATTTTGGGCATCGAGATTCCTGCCAGAATGGCGTTAGCACTTGGAGGGTGAACAAGCAACTTATCGAGGTTTGCGGGATTCCATTGGCCTGGGTAAAGTTTGCGCAGCACAACACCAAGTGTCATGCCGAGATCTACAGTCCGGGCATTTGGATCCAGCAGAATGATACGAACCCCGCCACATGCCTGCCCCTTAAAGATGCTTGATTTTGGAGTAAAGGTTGCAGGTTTGAATTCAACGCCTGGCAAATGCGCGCGATTGAGCTCGTTGGCAAAATCTCCCGGTTTGATATAGGGCGCACCAACGAGCTCGAACGGGGTGGCGGTACCCCGTCCAACAGAGAGGTTGGTGAATTCAAGCAGGCCGACACCGGGATAAATGATGGCGGCTTTGAGGTTGCGAATGTTTGGTGATGGATTGACCCAGGGCAGCCCCGTCTCGCTGAAGAGCTGATCGCGTTTCCAGTTGCGAACGGGGACAACAGTCAAGTCGAGCCCGCTGAAACGTTCCAAGACAAAGAGTTTTGCCAGCTCACCAACCGTCATACCATGGCGGACGGGTATCTCATGATAACCGGTAAAGCTGCGTTTACCGGAAAGTATAGGTCCCTCAACAAGGTTACCGCCAATCGGGTTGACCCTGTCCAGGACAAAAAACTTAAGCTTGGATGACCGGGCTGCTTCCATGCAGTTACCCATCGTGGAAATGTAGGTATAGAACCGGCAGCCAATATCCTGAATATCAAAAACAAGGGCATCCAGGCCCCGAAGTGATGCTGCGTCGGGTTTGCGGCTGGCACCGTAGAGGCTGTGGACTTTAAGGCCGGTTCTGCTGTCAACAGAATCACCTATTTTGCCATCTGCTGTACCGCGGATGCCATGCTCGGGACTGAAAAGCTTGACCAGCCTGAGACCAGGGGCTGCATGAAGCAAATCGATGGTGCTTTTGCCATTGTGAGCAAGCCCGGAATGGTTTGTAATCAGGCCTACACGCAATCCCGCCAGAGGCTTGAAGGAGGAGAGGACCAAGGAATCAATCCCGTTGAGAACTTGTCCTGCCAGCGGCTTAACAGGGCCAAGAAATCCCGCCAATACGATGGCCAGGCAAAGCAGTTTTTGGCAGTTGAATAATCTGGTGGGCAACGCGTTCAACTTTATTGGGCAATGATTATCCAAGCGGAAAATAATCGGCACTCTGGTAGTTTCCATCAGCCATCTTGGCAATCTGCAGGGTGACGTCGGTAAGCAGTGAACTGGCACCGAAGCGGAAAAGCCGGGGTGTGAGCCAGTCATCTCCGAGGGTTTCCTTGACCATCACCAGATACTGGAGAGCCTCCTTGGCACTGCGGATCCCGCCCGCGGGCTTCATGCCTATTCTGATGCCGGTTTCATAGTAATAGTCCCTGATGGCCTCGAGCATGACCAAACTGACCGGAAGCGATGCAGCACTTGAAATCTTGCCGGTGGAAGTCTTGATGAAATGTGCACCGCTTTGCATGGCGATGTCACTGGCCAGACGAACCTTATCATAGGAGCCAATTTCCCCGGTTTCAAAAATCACCTTAAGGTGCGCTTTTCCACAGGCCTTGCGAACTGCCCTGATTTCCTTGGCAACCCGCTTAAGCTCGCCACCCAAAAAAGCGCCCCTGGCAATGACCATGTCAATTTCATCCGCACCTTCAGACACCGCGTAGCGAACTTCATCGAGGCGCATTTCAAGCGGGACCTGCCCGGATGGGAACGAGGTGGCAACCGAGGCAATTCGGACGCTGGATCCTGCAAGCAGCATCTTAGCATCACCCACAAGATTGGGATAAACACACACCGCAGCGCAGGGGGGGCACAGGGATGGATCAGGCATAGGTGAGAGTGCCTTCTGGCAAAGGTGCCTGAGCTTGCCCGGGGTGTCAGCGCCTTCAAGCGTGGTCAGGTCCATCATCGACACCGCGAGTTTCAGGCCAAATGACTTGGCTTTACCCTTGATGCTGCGCCTGGTGAACTTGGCCGCTCTTTCATTGATGCCCACCTGATCAATGCTGGAGGAGGAATCATTCATCAGGCTGGCCTTGAAGGGATAAAGGGGCAAGTAATCGGAATCCGTTTTCAATAGCCATGGTCAGGATAGGCGCACCATGTCCTTGAGAGCTTGCAGCCAAAGGTAAAACAGCCCCCGCCATGAATAACGAAAAGTGCCATTGCCTGAAAGCCTGATAAGCCCGCGGTCAAGGTTGTGGTCAACTTCGTTTCTCATTTCCTGTTCGGCAATCTCATCCAGGTTGTCCGGGTTGTCCTGGCGCAAGTGGTCATTTGCGATACCGCGATGAGCAAGAAAATCGCGATGTGAATTGAGCATTTCGGCAAAAGAGAGGGTTGCCGGGGCCCGCTTAATTTCAATATCCGGGGTGATTTCCATGGCATAACCGAACGGGTAATTCCATGTGGTCCATGTCTTGCCGTCCAGCGTCCGGGAGGAAACGCTCATGTAGGCAAAGGCTATATGGTTCTGCAGGCTGAAATTAATCCTTGCCTGGGCCTTGGACTCGGAATCATAAAAAAACCGGGTGAACTGTTCCATCCCGTCCCATTCCCAGCCTGAGTCCTGCGCATGTTCAAACCCGGCCTCCTCGACGTCATTGGTGAACTGCCGCAAGAGGGCCGATGTGTCGGGAGGCGGGTAGCGGTGACGCAGCTTTTTGTCCAGCGGCAAACGGAGTGTCCGGACGCGCGTGAGTAACTCCAGCCATGGAAGCACAAACCAGCAACTTACTGCAGCACATCCCCAGAATATTTGATCACCTCCAAGGAAATACCCGATAAGAAACGTGGCAGCGATGGTCGCCACGATGCTGCCCTTGCGAATCAGCGGGTGGGTGAATGTGCGACACCCAAAGGCAAAGATAATGACGCCTGTGACGAGGAGCAGTTCAAACATGAAAAATGGCCGGCGGCAGGTTGCTGATAGGTAAAAAGGGGGGCTAGTATACGATTTTTTTGAGGGAGCGCGACAGGAAATAAACGTGCCTCAGCAGTTCATCCATTGCCGGGTTGGCCACTTTTTTGATGAAGGTCGGCAAATATCAGCCGCCCGGCACTTGTCGGCAGTGCTCCCGAGACAATGACTTCAACAGTTTCACCCAGTTTCCGGGCCGCCTCGTTGACGACAATCATGGTACCGTCCGGAAGGTAGCCCACGGCCTGGTTTTCATCCCGCCCCTCTTTCATGAGGGTCAGCTCGAGATGATCCCCGGGCTTTACACTGGGCCGCAATGCCCGCGCGAGGTCATTAAAGTTAAGCACCTTGACCCCCTGGAGCCGGGCGACTTTTCCAAGGTTGGCATCATTAGTTGCAATCTTTGCGTAAAGCTGCCGGGCCAGCTGGATCAGCTTGGTGTCCACCAGTTCCTCGGATTCCATGCGGGACTCATGAATGCTAACCTGCAGACGTTGTGTTTGCTTGAGTTTCTCAATTGATTCAAGTCCGCGCTTGCCTCGCTCTGATTTAATCGGGTCGGGACTGTCGGCAAGGACGTGCAGTTCGTCGAGGACGAACCGAGGGATGATGATGGTGCCACTCAGGAAGCCGGTTTCACAGACGCCGGGCAGGCGGCCGTCAATGATGACGTTGGTATCGACAAGCAGTGGTTGCTCTACCAGTGAGTCCTGACGAAAACGGACATAGGGGATGATGAATGAAAACTCCTCGCGGTTTGAGCGTAACGCGAGCATGGTTCCAAGAAAACCAAGGCCGGTATATACCGTCAGCTTGATAACATTTTCGATTGTTTCATGGTTTTCAATCCCGCGGAACCAGATATTGTCGAAAAAATTGACCCTCAGGATAAGCCAGGCACAAAACAGTCCGACCATCAGCCCCATGGTGCCATGGGAAAAACCGCGAAAGGTGAAATATCGAAGCAAGTGGTCGAGAATGATCAGAAGGGCTCCATAACAAGCCCCAAGGGTTGCTCCCAGGTGAGCGCCAGCCTCAAAGCTCTTGGCTATGATCATGCCAATGGCAACACAGATCACAAGGACCATCCCGCGGATGATATTGATTGAAAGACTCCTGCCCATGAAACGCTTGGATTTATCACGAAGGCGGCAGTTATGCAAATGCGACACGCCGCAGGGGTATTGACCGGGTGTGAGGGGGCTTTAGTTTAATCTTCCCCCAAACAGGCCGTTGCGACGCGGGGTGAAGGGTTTCTTCTTTTCAGGGTCGTCATCTTGACTGCTGTCGCGATATCGCAGGATTCCGCTGCGCCGAAGATTAACCAGAAATGCCTGTAGCTCCTCCTTCAGCTCATTGTCCTTGAGCAGTGCCGGAATTAAGCCGTCGCCATTATTGATTTTATCGGTTACTGCACTGACACCTTCAGCTGCAGCGGAGAGTTTTTGGATGCCGGTTTCAATGGAAGCAATGGCGTTTTCCCCACGCTCCAAAAGGGGCTGTATTCTTTCGGAAGCTGTATCAAGGTTTGAGCTGGCACTTTCAAGGTTGGATAAAAGGTCGCGGATATTGTCCGTGTTATCCTCGGCCAGTACGCGGTTGTTGATTGCCTCAACGGCTTCCGTCATCTGCTTCACCGCCACGTTGAAATTTTCGAGATTTTCCTCGTGAAGAATATTCTGGTCGAGTTTCCCGACAGCACTGCTTAGGTCCACCAGTGCCCCACGGACGTCCTCGAGAACCAGTTGCCCCTTGGAAGAAAGGTTCTCCGCCGATGAGGCAAGGGCACTTAAACCCGCGTTGCGCTCGCCTATCAATTTGCTTCCGGCCTCGATGAACTTGCCATTACGTTCTTCTGGAACCGTAATCTCAATCAGGGCATCCCCCAGCAGACCACTGCTGCCGATGGCAAACCGGGCATTTTCAGGAATCCGGAAATCCGAAAAAATCTCGAGGTCAACAATAGCTCCCGAATAATTTTCGGTATTCACCCTGGGCTGTTTTGCTACACGTCCTATTTTCACCCCGCCAAGGCGGATTTCCGTGTCTTTTACCAGTCCGCCACCATCATCAAAAACAACCGTCAGCGGATAGGTCTTCTGGAATTTTTCCTTAAAGTCTCCAAACTGGAGAATAAGGCCCCCAAGAACAACGAGACTGATAAGCAGAAAAAATCCCACCAGGAGTTCTGTCCGTTTTTCCTTCATATTTTTGTTACAAGGCCAGCCGGCCTGGGCAAGTAAATTGCCGGGGATGGGGCAAGGATAACCCAGATTACCGCTTTTTTCTAGGCTTGGGGTGCAGAATGCCCGGAAATGAAATTTGCCAGCACCGGATCGCTGTTATTCCTCAGTTCTGCAGGCGTTCCACAGAAATAAACCCTGCCCTCGTGAAGAAAGGCAATACGGTCTGCGATCCTGTTCGCGCTCTGCATATCATGGGTTACCACCACAGAAGTCACGTTGTATTGTTGCTGCATCTGCAGGATTAACTGGTCGATTACCCCGGATGCGACAGGGTCAAGCCCGGCGGTCGGCTCATCGTAAAGCATTAATTCCGGGTGGGTTATCATGGCACGGGCCAATGCCACGCGTTTGCGCATCCCGCCGCTCAGGTCGACCGGCATCTTATTGATGTGCTGGGCAAGATTAACGAGTTCAAGAGCCTCGATAACCTTATCAATCAATTTTTCAGGGGCACCCTGATTTCTTTCACGAAGCGGAAATGCCACATTTTGGCCAACGGTCATTGAGTCAAAGAGGGCGCCGTTTTGGAAGAGAAGGCCGATACGCTGTCTGGTCATGGCCAGTTCTTCACTGCTCAGCGATGCGATGTC
>CACIUL010000012.1 GCA_902589825.1 uncultured Verrucomicrobiota bacterium | reverse complement strand
CCGTCGCTCTACAGCAAAGGCAGCAGGAACTCCTGCGCAAGAGGGGTGATGCAGCCGGGAAGGCGAAAGCAATCAGACCTCGTAGCAAGAAAAAATAAAGCTACAGCCTCAGCAGCTAAAGCCCACTTTGCGAAGATGGATTACTTGAATTCTCCCTGTAATGAAAATTCAAATTTGCCACTGCTTGCACTGGAAGTGCACCGCAAAAATTTCATACCCTTGAGAAATTTCTCGATATTCTGGTAATCCACCCGGGCCTGCTCTTCAGAGCGCCCGGACCGGACCAGCTCCGCCTCATATTGCCTTTGGTTGGCTGCGAAAAATCTGGACAACTCATCAAAGCGCAAATCAAGTGCAAGGTCCTCATCCTTGAGCACGGTAACTCCCCCGGAACTCAACTCGTCGATGATGCCTCGGCATAGTTGACGCGATGAACTGACGATAAACCAGTTCTTATACCTCGCCGAGGCCGGTATCATCTGCACTTCACCCTCACCCACCTGCCGGCTGGCGTAGGTAATCCTTGTACCCTGACGGGTCTCAGTGCCATCCAGCCAGGCATTGCCGGGAAGGTCATTGTTCTTCTCGAGATCAACCAGGGCTGCCCGGAACAACCGGGCCAGCGCCATGTCAGCATCATCCGGGTTTGCCAAGTCAACAACAAAGGCAAAGCCCGGAAGTTGAATCCCGTTTCCATCCACACCCGCGTCATCAGCATGCGCGGAGAGGAACATCACGTTGTTGCCCAGCAGCCCCTCACCACCATCCGCATGCCCCATCAATAAATCCCCGACATTCCCATCAAAGCTTTCAACACCGGGAATCAATGCGACACGCACTGCATCTTCCCTTTTTCGATACCACTCACCAAATGACCGGTACAGTGAAGCCCCGCCAATATAGCCGGGCACTCTTGGGGGCAGCCCCACTCCAACCCCGTCACCACCAGAGAAAAACAGCCTGTATTCCTCACTGACATCTTCAGGGCCGGCATCAATCCCCGCCCTGAAATGCAGTTTCTTCTCACTGTAATCAAGGGTAAACCCGGCAAATTCGCCATGCCCGACAAGTTCAACCACTCCCCCAAGAAAGAGGCCAAGCACGGGGTCACTGATCTCCTCGGGAATTCCCAGATTATCACCGGTAACCTCGATCAGGCGACGCGTATCGAGAAATGCCCGGGCAAGGTGATCTTCGCCCATTCTTGCATTCATGCTCTTGAACGCGGTTTCACTGGCAAGAGTTTTTGGCAGGACCCCGGCCTCATCATTATGAAACTGCAGAGCAATGGTCTCTTGCAACAGCTCCTTGTCGGTTGTCACGACAATCCAATCTTCATTGATACCGAAAAACGTGGCTTCATCCTTATCCCAACGTGTCCTGTAGACATGCGCCTGCTTGGCAAATTCCAAGCGGTTGATCCGCTTTAACCCCAGGCGGATCAATGGCGCAAAGCGCATCCGGTTCCTGAGCCAGTCACTGGGCCTGGACGGCTTGATTAACAACAAGAGGTCGGGCTCCTTGCCCTCCCCGGCTGGGTAAGCGGCAAGACCGAATCTTCCGCCAAGAAGCCTCTCGCTTACCTCCCAGATGCTCATGCGCAAGGTGAACTCGATCATCCTGCGGGCAAAGGCAACATCCTTGAAGAAGCCGTTGGCCTTGAGCTTTTCAAAGTCCTCACTTTCAAGCAGCGACATGAAAAGC
This sequence comes from uncultured Verrucomicrobiota bacterium, assembly GCA_902589825.1. Taxonomy (GTDB): domain Bacteria; phylum Verrucomicrobiota; class Verrucomicrobiia; order Verrucomicrobiales; family DEV007; genus CACIUL01. The sequence goes on along the minus strand of CACIUL010000012.1, from coordinate 60,102 downwards.
TCTGATGAATGGATGTGAGCCACAAGGTCTGCAAGGCCTTGCGTCTCAAAAAATGCCATCGCGCCTCCCGGCACCTCGCCGGCAAGGGACCTGACCTCGCTTTTCTCTTTAATGTCCTCCTTGCCAAAGGCTCCCGTCAGGAAAAAGACACATGAACAAAGGAGGGTTGCCGGGAATTTTTTCATCTGGGCCTAAGTAAACTAGATTGAGAGGCCCCAATGGTCAAAGACCATTGAGGACATCGTTCCATCATCCTCCAAGCAATGCTAGGAAACCCGGAATCCACTGGTGTTGACAGGGTGAAAGGAGCGCTTCACTGCTTGCATACCGCCCCATGCCAATATATTAAACGCCGTGGACAATCCGGATAACAGTTTTGAGGCCAAGCTCCAGGACGCCATTGCCAACCCACAGAACATGGGGGAGATGCCTGATGCGGACAGTATAGGTACAGTCGGCAGTGCCGACTGTGGTGACATGCTGCGCATGTTCCTGAAATTCACCGAGAAGGACGGCAAGAAGGTCATTGACCGTGCCTCCTTCCAAAGCTTCGGTTGCCAGACTGCCATCGCCATTGCCAGCATGGCAACCGAGATGCTGAAGGGCAAGTCTGTTGCAGATGCCCAGAAACTCTCCGCAGAGGAAATGACCACCGAACTTGGACCCCTGCCGCCGGTTAAAATACATTGCGGCCAGATGGTGGAGGGAGCCCTGCGCTCAGCACTCAGTGAGGAAGAAAATACCAAGGACGGAAATGCCGTTGACCGGAATACATTAGCCGGCAGCATGGCCAACCCGCAATCCGCCGGAGGAAAAATAAAGATCAATATCACCCAACCTGAAAACACACCATGAACGAAAACAACCAGCAAGGCAGCGAATTGGAACTCACCCGGGAAATCGAGGCTATCCAGATCCCAAGTGGGGATGCCTTCACGTTGCCGGTGGGAACAAAAGTGATTATTACCCAGTCACTGGGCGGGACCTACACGGTCGCAACCGACCAGGGGCTTGCCCGTATTTCTGAAAAGGATTCGGATGCCCTTGGGATCCATAAAGGCAAGGAGGACCAACCGGCTACCGAAAAGGTGAATTCAGGCGAGGATGTCGGCGATGAAGCATACCAGGCTGCGGTCTGGGAACAGTTAAAGACCGTGTTTGACCCCGAGATACCGGTTAACATTGTCGACCTCGGCCTTGTCTACGATTGCAAGGTGGTGGATTCGGAAGGCAAGAAATCCGCCAGTGTGCAAATGACGTTAACCGCCCCGGGATGTGGTATGGGGCCCACTATTGCAGCCGATGCACAAAGCAAAATCATGACAATTAACGGTATTGAGGATGCCAAGGTCGACCTGGTCTGGGATCCGCCCTGGAATCAGGATATGATCTCCGAAGAGGGGAAAATGAAACTCGGGATGGTCTGATTTAAGGGAATTCCAGCGCCAGGGAAGCCGGGGATCCGATAAAAAGGCTTGCGGGATAAGTTTAGCGATATAGGTTTGCGCCCCCGTATTTCCCATAAATACATACCTCTACCACTCAACCGAGCCCGTCATGTCCCAGCACCGTAGTCTCAAAGGATCATCTTCCGTTGGAGCCAAGCGCAGCGTTCTCAAGCGCTTCGAGCGCGTGAAACTCCTCAAGTCACGTGGCAAGTGGAAAGATGGTAGCAGCCCCATTGGTCTGCCCAAGACCAAACCCGACGAGTAGAGCGCGGTAAAGCGTGTAATTGCCGGCTGGGTCACCGCCAAAATCATCCTTTGTCCAAGAGCAACGATCCCCCGCCACGGATCAACCGGTTTTTGGCGGATTGCGGCCTCGGTTCACGACGCTCATGTGAAGCGATCGTTAATGAGGGCCGGGTTTTGGTCAACGGCCAGCCTTGCCTTTCACTCGGCACCCGTATCCGGGATCATGACCAGGTCACTGTCGATGGGCGAACCCTCAAAAGGCAGAATGACGAGGTCAACATTCTACTCTACAAGCCAGTGGGATGCCTTTGTTCACGCAATGATCCTGAAGGGCGATCAACCATATTCGAGCTGCTTCCACCCCACCTGCAACAACGTCGATCCATCCACTATGCCGGTCGCCTTGATTACAACAGTGAAGGCCTGGTCCTCTTGACCAGTTGCGGGGAAATTACTCAACGACTTTCCCACCCGAGCGGGAAGGTCGAGAAGGAATATGTTGTCAGCCTATCAAGACCCTTCAGGGAGGAGCACGCACAGGTCCTGACCGACGGGCTGGAGATTCCTTCAGGTTTTGCCCGTGCAGCAGCTGTGGAAAAAGTCACCAAGCGCTCCATAGCCATTGTGCTTGAGCAGGGACTGAAACGTCAGATCCGCTATATGCTTGATGCCCTGGGTTACAAAGTGACACGTCTTGTCCGGGTGCGCATCGGCAACCTTACCGACCATTCACTCAAGCCCGGTAACTGGAGATTCCTTGGTCGGCGGGACCTCTCCTCAATTTTCAATAAAACAAAGCATTGAGCCCCAGCGCGTGTTTGGCTATCCTGAAACTTAAACCGGAATACCTCTTCCCAACAAGGCACCAATGAGCAAAAACATCGAATCACACCTTAACGAAAACCGGGTTATCAAGCCCCCGAAACCATTTTCCCGGGCTGCAAGGATTGGCAGCCTTGCCGAGTATAAGCGTTTGCACAGGGAATCCATTAAATCACCATCGAAGTTCTGGGGACGCGAAGCATGTGAACTGACTTGGCGAAAAAAATGGAGCAAGGTCCTGGAGTGGAAGGCTCCTTTTGCAAAATGGTTCACCGGTGGAAAAATCAATGCAGCCGAGAACTGCGTTGACAGGCACCTTGATGGTCCACGCAAGAATAAAGCCGCCATTATCTGGGAGGGAGAACCTGGCGAGGTCCGCACGCTCACCTACGCCCAACTGCACAAGGAGGTATGTAAATTTGCCAATGTCCTCAAGTCCCGCGGCATCAAGAAGCGTGACCGCGTGATTATCTACATGCCAATGGTACCTGAAGCAGCAATCGCCATGCTGGCCTGTGCCCGCATCGGTGCCGTGCACTCGGTGATTTTTGGGGGATTCTCAGCCGCGAGCATCCTTGATCGCGTGCAGGACTCGGGCGCATGTGCGGTCATCACTTCGGATGGTGGTTGGCGGCGTGGAAAAATTGTGCCCCTCAAGGACAACGTCGATGAGGCACTAAAGAAGGAGAAATCCGTAAAAAGCGTGATCGTTCTTGAGCGTTGTGGCAACGACGTGAAGATGAAACGCGGCAGGGATGTATGGTGGCACAGGGAAATGGCCAAGGCCTCCCCGGACTGTCCCGCCGAGGCACTCGACAGCGAACACCCCCTGTTTATCCTCTACACCAGCGGGTCAACCGGCAAACCAAAGGGAATCCTGCACACCACCGGCGGTTACCTGACGGGAAGCTACTGCACGACAAAATATGTTTTTGATATGCAGGATGAGGATATCTACTGGTGCACGGCAGATGTCGGGTGGATCACCGGTCACAGCTATATCGTCTACGGACCACTGCTCAACGGTGCCACCGTGTTGATGTATGAAGGAGCCCCGAACCAACCCGACTTTGGGAGATTCTGGGATATCATCGAGCGTCATGGCGTTACTATTTTCTACACGGCCCCGACTGCAATCCGCGCCTTCATAAAGGCAGGAGACAAGTTTCCCGACGCCCATGATTTAAGTTCCCTGAGACTGCTTGGAACCGTTGGGGAACCCATTAACCCGGAAGCCTGGATATGGTATCACGAAAAAATTGGAGGAAAACGCTGCCCTATCGTGGATACCTGGTGGCAGACTGAGACCGGGGCGATCATGATCACCCCTCTGCCCGGAGCAATACCCACCAAGCCCGGAACGGCCACGCTTCCCTTCTTTGGCGTTGATGCAGCCATCCTTGATGAAACCGGTCGTGAGTGCAAGGCGGACGAAGGCGGAAAACTTGTCATCCGAAAGCCTTGGCCCTCAATGCTTCGAACCATTTACGGTGACAGGAGGCGCTACCGCAAAACCTATTGGGATGACTACGAGGGGCTATATACCGCAGGGGATGGAGCCCGTCGCGACAAGGACGGTTACTTCTGGATTGTTGGTCGCCTTGATGATGTCCTGAACGTGTCAGGACACAGGCTGGGAACCGCCGAGGTGGAAAGCGCACTTGTCTCGCATCCCTCGGTGGCGGAGGCGGCAGTAGTGGGCAAACCACATGAGATCAAGGGACAGGGCGTCGTTGCTTTCGTCACCCTCAAGGAAGGCATTAAGCAGAGTGACCAGCTTGCCAAGGTCCTCAGGGCTCATGTCGGCAAGGAGATCGGCCCCATTGCCAAGCCCGATGATATTCGTTTTACCGTTGCCCTGCCCAAGACACGCAGCGGCAAAATCATGCGTCGTTTACTCAAGGAAATCTGCGCCGGCGGCAAGATCAGCGGCGATACCACCACCCTTGAGGATTTCAAGGTCGTGGCAGACCTGCAAAAAAAATCGAGCTGATTATGCTGCAGGGATGCCCATTCATCGGGACTTCCTGCAACCAATGTGCATTAGTGTTCACAATGACTGCTGCCGTTGTTGAGAATTGCCACTTACCATCCATATATCTCTAGACAAAAGGCCACAAAGCTTGAGAAATTACTCAAACAATAATCATCGTTAAAACATGAAAATAAAACTATTCACCATCCTGCTTCCCGCAGGTCTGCTCGCTGCGGCATTGACCGTATCCAATGCCCAGAAGGGCAATAAGGCCAAACCAAAGCATGCAGACAAGATTACCGAATCCCTTCCAGCCAAGGCGCCCGCCAAGCCAAAGGCAGCACGGAAGGTCCTTGTCTTCTCAAAGACAGCCGGTTTCCGGCACGGCTCTATCCCGACCGGTGTTGAAGCAATGAAGCAGATCGGCAAGGCCACTGGCGCATTTGAGGTTACAGCAACCGAGGATGAATCTTTCTTTGAGCCGGATAAGCTCAAGGCCTTTGATGCGGTTGTCTTCCTCAACACCACCGGGGAGGTGTTTAAGTCCAAGGAAGCCGGTCGCGAAGACAGGCTGAAGAAAAGCCTGGTGGATTTCGTGAAGTCAGGTAAAGGCCTTATCGGCACCCATTCCGCCACCGATACCTACAAGAACTGGAAAGAGTTCAATGACATGATGGGTGGTGCCTTTGCAGGACACCCCTGGCACACCAAGATCAAGGTAAAGAACCTCGACCCCAGCCATCCCCTCAATGCCGCCTTCGGTGGCAAGGATTTCGAGATAGCCGATGAAATCTACCAGTTTCGCAACGGCACCGCACTGCCTGAGGAGCGGCGTATGCTGCTGAGCCTTTCAGGCGAGGTTGTGGACAAGGGAAGAGGGCGATACGGCAAGGAGGGATTTTACCCGATCTCCTGGGTCGATAACTACGGTGAGGGCAGAATATTCTACTGCTCACTCGGTCACCGTGACGAGATCTACTGGAACCCCGTGATCCTTGAGCACTATCTTGCAGGTATCCAGTATGCGCTGGGTGACCTGAAGGCTGACGATGTTCCCAAGAAGGTCGCCCTGCGCGACATCCTTCCTGACCTGGACATCGCCGGTCGCTGAGGTTCAGCAATCAATTCACCACTGCGTGGAAACGCATCAAAGCCCACCCTGATATCGGGGTGGGCTTTTTGTTTTTGCCTATCGCGCTATATGCTGGACATCCCACCCGAAAAACCCGATAACCTGCAATATGGTGACACAAGTTTCACCATTGCCATCCAAACACAGATTATCATGAAATATACTTTAACCTTAATTAGCTCTATCGCACTGCTTACAGGATCCGCATTTACTGCGGATGAAGCAAAAAAGCATGCCGCAAAAGCCAAGCATGAAGCCGGCACGGAACCCAAGGCAACCTCACCCAAGGGAGCCAAGGTCTACATCATCTTGCCCAAGGACGGCAAAAAAGTGAAAAAAAAGTTTACCGTGAAATTCGGCCTCAAGGGCATGGGCATTGCTCCGGCAGGCATTAAGTTCCCGAATACCGGTCATCATCACCTGATTATTGACGGGGCCAAGTTCGACATGAACCTTCCACTGCAGGCATCCGATCAAATCCGCCACTTCGGAGCAGGCCAGACTGAAGCTGTCATTGAGCTGCCACCTGGCAAGCACACCCTGCAACTGGTTCTGGGAGACCACCTGCACCGCCCGCATGACCCGCCGGTAATATCAAAGGCGATTACCGTGACCGTTGAAGAATAAACAACAATACATATTCCTTTGCCTAGAAGGTTTATACCAGGCGGTGCCCTTCCCGAAAAGGGCACCGCTTTTGTTTAAGGGTCAAAATAGAACCAGGCGGCACTGTCATCATGTCCATCTCTGTAAATTTCAATGAAGCATGCCTGACGACACTGGCACTTGCAAAAGTAGGAAACCCGTTGCGGGGCGAACCTTTACTCACTTCAAAGAGACTGTGCCAATTTGATGATGAGGAGGCCGACCTCTTGACTACATGTTTCCTGAAATCATTCAGGTCCCTGGAACTCCACAAGCTCAGCGGGGAACGTGGACCCGGAAGCAATCCGCTTTTTGAGTATTCAAGTGCCGTATTCAGCAACCCCGGACAGTTACTCGAAGCATCCTCAGAAATAGCCAAGCACCTCTATGCCAAATCCCATCATCCAAACATCAAAAGCGGTGATCTCTGTATCTCGCTCATTGAGGGAATTATTGTCAAGGGCGAGGCAACCCAGGGGATTTGTATCATTAAGAGCGAGAACAAGGTCCCGTTTCTGCAGGTTTCCGAGCACGATGGTGACCTCATGCTGACCACCCAGCACGGAATTTACCCGGATAAAATTGATAAGGGTTGCCTGCTGATAAACCACGGGAAAGACGAAGGATTTGTCGTGTATCTGTTTGATAAATCCGGAAACACTCATTTCTGGAACCGCGATTTTGCAGGCGCCGTTCCTGTCCGCAACGAGGATTACCTCACCAAGCGCTTTGGAGAATTATGTGTCAACTTTGCGCAAAAGGGCCTGCCTGAAGGAATCGATGAAGAGCGGCGGATGGCCGTGGCGGGAAAGGCAATCGACTACATGAACAATAACAGCGAGTTTGAAATCAGTGACTTTGAGCAAAACCTTGCTGACCCTGAACTGATTGATCAATTTACCCAATTCCGGGAAAACTACGGGGAGGAAACAGGGACGGTTATTGAGGATCAGTTCAACATCTCTGCGCCTGAGGCAAGGAAAGCGAGGAGAAAGCTCAAGGGCAAGCTCAAGCTTGATACCGGGGCAGAGCTACTGCTATCTCCTGCCTTTATTGATCAAGCCGACAATCTCCTCGAGCGCGGCTATGACGAGGAGAAGGAAATGCACTTCCTGAAGATTTATTTCGACAAGCAACTCCAGTAAAACCGGAGATTCCCCCCGGCTGGATAAGGTCAGGGCTTTATATTTATGGCATGATGCCAAGAAAAGTGTTAAGTTATCGGTTCACCCCGCGACGCCTTAACAAAGCGCCGCGGTTTTCTTGACCCGAGACACAACATGAAACACCGACACGCATTGTCCGTGACGGCGCTACTTGCGCTGTCTGTACCCATCATCAACGCACAGCAGGCCAAGCCTGACCCTGCCAAGCCCAAGGAGGAAAATAAGAAACCGGCTCCCACCCAGCACATTGCCAAGCCGGGGCCATTCAAGATCGAGGTGGAACTTGATGCCCTGTTTGCCTCACCGTCTGAAAATGAGCACAAGATCAGCCTGACTCCAAAGGCTTGGGCGGACATGACCGTCCTCTCTGCAGTCCCTCACGGAACACGCGTAAAGAAAGGGGACAAGCTCATTACCATCGACACGGAGAAGCTGCAAAGGGCTATCGAGGAACTTGAGCTTGGGGAACCTGCAGTGAAGCTTGCCATGAAAATTGCTGAAGCCGAAGTCGCCGCACTTGGACAGACCACACCCATGCAACTTGCTGCTGCGCGCCGCAATAAAAGTGCTGCAGATGAAAACTGGAAGTATTACGAGGCCACCGGGCACCCCGAGGCAGTGCGGGCTGCAAGGAAAAGCATTCAATTCGCTGAGCAGAGTTACGAATACTCCAAAGAAGAATATGAGCAGCTGAAAAAAATGTATGAAGCTGATGACCTGACGGAAGAAACCGAGGAGATCGTCCTGAGGAGGGCCAAAAACAGCTTCGAGCGTGCCACTGAGAACCTCAGACTGGCCAAGATGCGAATTGACCGCGACATCCAGGTCACGTTGCCAAGGCAGAAGGATTCCAGAAAGACGAACGCCGAGACGAATGACATCAACTACTCCTACACAATACAAAGCCTGCCAAGAATCCTTGAACAAAAGCGACATGCCCTAGAAAAGGCCCAGCGCGACCGTACCAAGGCACTCAGGACCCTCAGGAACCTCAAGGCCGACCTGGCCTCCTTTGATGTGCGTTCTCCGGCTGATGGTATCGTCTACTACGGGCTCAGCAGGCGGGGCCAATGGATCACTGCCGCGACCATCATCAAGAAGCTCATTCCAGGTGGAAAACTGGCCCCGCGCGAGGTCTTTATGACCGTGACAGAAACAGGTCCCCTCAACCTCGCCGCCGCCGTACCGGAAGAGAAACTTGGCCACCTCAAGCCAGGTTTGACGGCAACAGCCATCCCGGTTTCAAACCCGAGGCTTAAAATCAACGCTGAAATTACCCATGTCAGCTATATCCCGGGGACTTTCTCGGCAAGGTTTTCCACCGATGCCGGCAAGCCAGGCCAGAACCGCAGGCTTTTCCCAGGCATGAAAGCAAAGGTGAAAGTCACTGCTGCCTCACATGAAAACGTGATCACTGTGCCCAACAACCTGGTCCAGGGTAACAGCGTATGGGTAATGGTGGATGGAAAAAAACAGCGCAAGACAGTCAAGAAGGGGGTAACCGACGGCAAAGTGACTGTTATACTCAAGGGATTAAATGAGGGCGACAAGGTGACCAGCAGATAATGCCGCCCCATCATCCCAAGAGGCCCTGACCATGACAAACCCAGCACTCCCATCGGGCAGCATCGGTCCACGCATCGTGGCCTGCCTGGCCTTGCTGGTGCTCTCCTGCACGTTGTATTGCCCTGCCGAGGAGAAGCAGGTGGCTACCCGTAAGCCACCTGCAGCCGGGGAAATAAAATCCGCAATGCAACGGGGAGTGGATTTCCTGATAACCAGCCAGAACAAAGACGGCTCCTGGGGATCAGCCCGTAACACCAAGGGCTTGAATATCTTTGCCCCCGTACCCGGTGCACACCATGCTTTCCGTGCCGCGGTCACCTCATTGTGCCTGAGTTCATTGATCGAGACCAACGCAGAGGAAGGCAACGCAAAGGCAAAAGCGGCAATCAGGCGGGCCGAGGAATGGATGCTCACCAACCTTGGTTCTGTGCGTCGCGCAACAGGGGACGCAATCTACAATGTCTGGGGACATTCATACGGTATTGCCGCCCTTGTCCTCATGCATGAGAAGACCGGGAATGCCAGCCGCAAAGCCAGGATCAAGAAGGTAATCGAACACCAGATCAAGATGCTTGAGAAGTATGAAAGTGTCGATGGCGGATGGGGTTACTACGATTTTCGCTATCAGGCCAAGCAGCCCTCCTCATCATCGATCAGCTTCACCAATGCCACCGCACTGGTAGCACTCAAGGATGCTGCAAAAATCGGTATCAACGTCCCTGACCGCCTGGTAAAGCGTGCTGTTGCCTCCATAAAACGCCAGCGCAAACCGGATTTCTCCTATGCCTATGGCGAATACCTCAAACTTCGTCCAATGGCGGGCATCAACCGCCCCGGCGGAAGCCTTGGACGCTCTCAGGCATGCAACATCGCCCTGCGATACTGGGGTGATGAAAAAGTAACCGATCAAGTACTCGACACCTGGCTGGATCGTCTTTGGGCCCGCAATGGCTGGTTGTCCATCGGTCGCAAGCGGCCTATCCCTCACGAAAGCTGGTTTGCCGTCGCCGGCTATTTCTTCTATTACGGGCACTATTACGCAGCCCTCTGCCTTGAAGACCTAAAGGACAGCAAAAATGCCGCCCACCACGGGGGCCAACTTGCCGCCATCATCGTGCCGCTGCAGGAAAAGGACGGAAGCTGGTGGGACTATCCGCTTTATTCCTACCACCGCCCCTACGGGACCGCCTTTGCCCTGATGACACTGCAACGCTGTCTGCCGCAGGAGGACTGAGCGAAAGTCAGCCAGAGAGGCCCCAGCCGCCTCAACCGTCGAACTCGGACACAAGGCTGCTGACCGTTGCCTTTGCATCCCCGTAAATCATGCGGCAGTTATCCCGGAAAAACAGGGTGTTTACCAGACCGGAGAAACCGGTTCCCTGTCCACGCTTGAGCGCAAATACGGTCTTTGCCTGGTGCACATTGACAATAGGCATGCCATAGATTGGACTTGATTCGTCATCAACAGCCGACGGGTTAACCACATCGTTGGCCCCGATGACAATGGCCACATCAACCGTCGACATGATGGCATTGACATCATCCATCTCGCACAACTGCTCATAGGCAACATCGGCTTCTGCCAGTAATACATTCATGTGTCCCGGCATGCGCCCTGCAACCGGGTGGATCGCATGGCGCACCTCAGCCCCGTTACGCTCAAGGATCTCTGCGAGTTCCTTGACGACATGTTGTGCCTGCGCAACCGCCATCCCGTATCCGGGCACAAACACGACATTCTGTGCCGCCTCAAGGACATAATAGGCATCTTCAACACTGATCGCCTTCATCTCTCCTTCCACCTGCCTGTCCCCGGCACCCGATGCCGCACCAAACCCACCAAAGAGGACATTGCCAAGCGTGCGGTTCATGGCCTTGCACATGATGACAGTCAATATCAGGCCACTGGCTCCCACCAGACACCCGGCGACCACCAGAACGGTATTGCTGATCACAAAACCTGCCGCCGCAGCAGCAAGCCCAGAAAACGAATTCAACATGGCAATCACCACCGGCATGTCACCTCCTCCAATCGGAATAACCCCCAATACACCAAGCAGGAGGGAAAGGGCCACGGTGGCAAGAAAAAGTGACGGAGCATTGGCCTGCTCAACAGCAATTGAGAAAAAGGCACCTACGGCAACCAGGCCAGCCATCACCAGCAGGTTAACCACCTTCTGGCCCGGGAACCCTGCTGCCGTGGCGCCAATCTTTCCGGAAAGCTTCAGGTAAGCAACAATGGAACCGGTAAAGGTGATGCCACCAATCACAATGGCCAGGACAATCACAAGCGCGGAAAACCAGGACCCGGGAACCGCATCGTTCTCAGTCAGGTATGCGGACCAATCGGGCCTCGCCTTCTCGTATTCGGCCCAACCAACCAGCAGGCTGGCAAGTCCTCCAAAGCCATTGAAGAGTGCCACAAGCTCGGGCATTCCCGTCATCTGGACACGCTTGGCAGCAATGAACCCGATCAGTGCACCGGTAAGAATACCTCCTGCAATCCACTCGTAACCAAGGTTGCTGCGTGCAAGTGTAGCCACCACCGCAAGCAGCATGCCAAGCGAGGAGATGCGGTTGCCCCTGACTGCAGTCGACGCGGACCCGAGCATCTTGATGCCAAACACGAAAAGGATCGCAGCAATAATGTAGGAGATATTGATTGCAAACTGCATGGAGGATCAGGAAGCGGTGGAAAAGCCCGGTGTCATCAATCAGTCGTTTTGCTTGGCCTTGAACATGGACAGCATCCGGTTGGTAACCATATAACCACCCACCACGTTGATACTGGCAAGCACCAGTGCCGCAAACCCGAGCCATTTTGACAGGTTTCCTTCCACCTGGCCTGCGGCTATCAGCGCCCCAACAATCGTAATGCCGGAAATGGCATTTGATCCGGACATCAGCGGGGTATGCAGCTGGGAAGGCACCTTGGAGACAAGCTCAAATCCAAGGAATGCGGCAAGGGTAAAGATAAACAGGAGTAAAATCAGTTCCATCGGTCTTGAGTGTCAGGTTCAAATACGCAGTGATCAGGGCTTGTTAATCTTGAAACGCTCATGGACAATTTTCCCTCCGTGGCTCAACACGCAGCCCTTGAGGATTTCATCCTCCAGGTCCAGCCGGAAGACTTCCCCCTCCCTGTCCCAGAAATGCTCAAGGAAGTTACCGAGGTTGGCAGAGAATACCTGGCTTGCGTGTGTGGCTGCACGTCCCTCAAAGTTGCCAAGGCCCACAATGCATGCCCCGCCCCCGGTCACAACCTCCTCGTTAAGAACGGTGCCCTCGACATTCCCGCCCGACTCCGCGGCAAGGTCAATAATCAGGCTCCCGGGCTTCATCTGCTCAACAATATCCTGCTGGACGAGAATCGGCGACTTGCGCCCAAAGACCTTGGCCGTGGTAATCACGACGTCGGAATCAATGCAGACCTTGCCCTGCTCGTGACGCTGCTTCTCCAGTTGCTCGGGTGTCAGTTCCCTGGCATAACCCTGTTCGGTCCCTCCGGTATCCCCACCAAGGTCAATCCTCAAGGCCTTTGCACCCAGTGACTCTGCCTGCTCCAGGGCCTCGGGACGAACATCAAATGCCGTTACCCGCGCGCCCAGGCGCTTGGCAGTGGCAATTGCCTGCAGTCCTGCAACACCGATACCTATGATAAAGAACTTGGCAGGCGAAACAGTTCCCGCCGGCGTCATCATCATCGGCAAGATCTTGTTCAGCCGCTCAGCGGCATAAATAACCGCTGTATAGCCGGCGATATTGGCCTGGGAACTGAGCGCATCCATTTTCTGCGCCAGGGTTGAGCGGGGAATCATCTCAAGACTTACCGCGGTCACCCCGGCAGCGGCCATTGCCTGCAGGATCTCAGGCTCATTAAAGGGGTCCAGGAAGCTGGCGTGGATTGCCCCGTCCTTAATCCGGGGGATTTCCCCGATATCAGGTTTACTCACCCGGAAGATAAAATCCGCTGCTCCGAGGGCTGCATTACGATCAGCCGTCAGCTTGGCACCTGCGGACTCATACTCTGAATCAGGGTGGTTACACCGCTCGCCAAGGCCCTTCTCAACCTGTACCTCAAGGCCCATCCCGACAAGCCGCTGCACGGTTGCCGGCGTGAGCGCAGCACGGGTTTCCCCGGGGCTATTTTCACGAGGAACGAAAACAATCATTTTGGGCGGTTAGGCTAATGAAGCCACTTGATTTGTCCAGAGACAATGCGATCACAAGAAAAGTGGTCGCCCTCTCAGGGGATATGAGCTTTGCTACCATTGATAATGCAGAATCAAATGCCTGTCTGGAACTTTTTCATACCGTTGGCTGCTATTATCCTGGTAACAGCCTGCACACCAAAGACACCGGGGACAGGAACACTCACGGGGAAAAAAACCGGCAAAGCAAAGATACAGATCTCGAGGATAGAAGCCCGGAATATAGGTAACCAGATCTGGAAAAATGAATGTTCCGGAACCATCCCCGGCCTTACCAGCTGGAACAGGGGGGAATACTTTGCCTCCCTGGGAATCGGGCACTTTATCTGGTATCATCGCGAGAAGCGGGGACCTTTTGAGGAAAGTTTTCCGCCACTGGTCAGGTATATCCAATCAAGGGGTATCCCCGTGCCGCAAATCGCCAGGCAGCAGGCCTGCCCCTGGAGATCCAGGGAAGACTTCCAGAAGGCACTCAACACACCTGCAATGGTTGAATTACGGAAATTTCTGCACGTGACAATTCCCCTGCAGGCCGAGTTCATTTTCCTGCGCCTTGAAAACTCCCTGCCGAAGATGCTGACAGCCCTTGACTCTGCCAGCCGGAAAACTCTCCAGCAGCGCTTCTATGCCGTCGCGGGCAGTGCCAAGGGAAAATACGCGCTGATGGACTACGTCAACTTCAAGGGGGAAGGCACAAAAAAAAGTGAACGCTACAGGGGTCAGGGATGGGGCCTGCTTCAGGTGTTGCAGGAAATGCGGATGGCGCCGGCCAATGCCAATGCAACCGCCGAATTCGCCGCAGCCGCCGACCGCGTCCTGACCCGGCGCGTCAAGAACGCACCCTCTGATGAAAGCCGGTGGTTGCGCGGATGGCGCAACCGGTTGCAAACCTACCTGCCATGATGGCCCGCGCCTGAAGGCAACCGGGCATCTTGCCAAAAACCTCAGTCTCAGTAAATCCCCGCGCCGGCAAAGACAATTGTGCCTACCATCCTTTGACACTACCCCGGACGTGGGGCATAAATTGCACAATCCCAATAAAACAACATGGCTACTGAAACCACTCTCATCCTCTTCAAGACAGATTGTGTACAAAAAAACCTGGTTGGTGAAGTTCTCAGCCGTTATGAGGCGGAAGGATTCAGGATCCGCGGCATGAAAATGATGGAACTCACTACGGAACTGCTTGAGGAGCACTACGCACACATTGCCGACAAGCCCTTCTTTCCGGATATCGCCAACTTCATGCAGGCTTGCCCCGTCATCGCCCTGGCCCTCTCTGGAGAAAATTCCATTGCCCGTGTCAGGGAAATTCTTGGGCCCACCGACTCGACCAAAGCGGACAAGGGCACCATCCGGGGTGACTTCGGCGTCGACATGATGACCAACATCTGCCATGCGTCGGATTCCCCCGAGAATGCGCAAGCCGAGCTTAAGCGCTTCTTCAGCGAGGAGGAAATATTCGATTACTAGGCAAGTGGAAAAGGCTCGGGCAACCTGCCGGGGTATTGCCTGTCGTCGGTTACCCCTTCCAGTGCCAATTGATCACTTTCTCAATGTCCGGATGCAGGGAATGATGCACCGGACAGGACATTGCCGCTTGCTCAAGATCGGCGCGTGACGGGTGGTCCGGCGGCAGTGGAATTTCCAGGTCCACGGAAATATTGGCAATACGGCGAGGCAAGTCAGCACTCATGCCCTTTGCCACGCGCCCCCTGGTGCCACTGATATCAACCCCTGCTTTCCCCGCCGCGATGCCTAGAATTGTCAGCATGCACACACCAAGCGAAGTCGCGCACAGGTCGGTTGGCGAGAATGCCTCTCCCCGGCCATGGTTGTCAACCGGGGCATCTGTTTCAACCACCGCACCGGATGGACCGTGCTGCGCGCTACAGCGCAATTGACCCTCATAAACAATTTCAGACTCAACCATAACAATAACTGATTGCTAATCTTTCAGATTGATTCCGCTGATGGCAAGCACAATCCGGAACCCGATGGCGGTGGACGGCGCACCGGCAGCCTGGACATTGCGGTAGGAGGTAAAGAAGAGTTCCTTGGCCGCAGCATCATATCCCCCGCCGCGTGCAACCGCCCCGTCCCTGAACCGGTCACCTTCCCGGCCACCATACGGGTCAAGGACCCACTCCCAAACATTGCCAGCCATGTCAAAATAGCCCCCGGCATTGGGCTTAAAGCTCCCGACCGGAGCGGTATAGGCGTATTTATCATCATACCCGGAAAGGACACGCCCCTCCGGCAGCCATTGCCGGGCGGATTGGTCAGCAATGTTGGCAGAACCTTTAAAAAGCGGCCATTGATCACCCCAGGGAAAAACCCCCTTGACCGAGAGATCCCGTTGCCATGGCGCCTCCCCCTGCTCACGCCCAAGTCCCGCAGCAATGCTCCACTCACGGTCGGTGGGCAGGCGGTATTCATGGTCTGCATCAATTAACTCCTCCTCCCTTTCCTTCAGGCTCAGCCATTCACAGAAGGCCATTGCATCCTTGCGACTGACTTTCACTACCGGGTGGCCCGCTCCCTGGTTAAAATCAGGCCTCACCAGTGGCGTAATTCCCTTGTCCTCACAAAATGCGTCAAAATCCTGCACGCGTGTCTCGTGCTCAGCCATCATGACACCTTCCCCGAGCGGAAGCAGCGCCATGCCCATGCCATTGACCCATTTCCTGTTTAAAACCACGCTGTTGTCCTCACGCAGTATCACGGCCAACTCGTGTGTTTTCCCGGGTTCCAGCTCAATGGTCACAAGTTCCTGCTTAAAGCCGGCAAGGCGGATAGCCACATCAAGGACACCCGGATATCTTTCCGGTATCTCAATCTCGGTCGTTCCCAGGAATTCCCCATCAATATACACACCCGCCCCGGGAGGATTTGAGGAAATCAACAATCTGGAAAAATCCACTTCCTGAACGGAGGAAAAGAGCGCAAAGCGCTCCCCGTCAGTTCCACTTCCGGATGATGAATCCCCTCCATCCTGCCTGTATTCTGCATCATTATTCAGCGCATAATACTGGTCCTCAGCAAGGTGACCGCTGCGTTTTTCCTGCGCAGTCAACCAGTCAAAAAACTCCCTTGCTCTCTTGCGGTTGACCATCACGGTCTGGTAGGCATCGTTTTCTCCCTCCGGGGTCACGGAAACACGCTGAAAATCGACAATTCCCGTCTGCCCTTTTAGAAAGCGCTCAAATTCCTGCGGAGTAAACGGCCGCCTGGCCACATGACGGTTCCCATCAGGATCAAACAGCATCCCCATTGAATTGCGCCACTCCTCACCGGGTAGTGGCGGGCGGTAAAACTCCAGTTTCCCGGCATCAAGATTCAGGGTCTCGCCGGCCACGACAAAGCCACTCACTTCACTGTAACGGTAACCGGCCAACTCGATGATAAATGCAACCTCCCCGGGCAGCACCTCGGCCTCCACATAATCCGGTGAAGTATACCCGCGGAAGGCACGCCCTCCCCCGTCAATAATCTGGTATACCTTGGCACCTGTCGGGAAAGACTTGATTTTGACACTGCCAAACTTCTCCGCGGGCGGCAGCGTCACCTGTCCGGCATCGGGCTCGGCACCGTCATCAATCGGCTCAACTCCCACTGGCATCGGCTGCGGCACAACATTGCCGGCGCTAAAATAGGCCTTGATCAGGTCATGGTTACGGCCTGCAACGGTTATAAGCGCCAGGATGCCACTGAACAAGGCAACGCGGAAAATCCTGGACGGCAAGGACAGTGCAACGGCACCCCCCGAACCGATATCACGCAATGCCTGCCGCATCTCACGTGCATTCCCATAGCGGTTCTTTACAAGCCCTTCACAGGCCTTTAAAAAGATGGCGTTGACACCGTGCCATTTGCGCTTCTCGGCCGCATCCCGCTTGAAAGACGAAAAGGTGGGAAAATCCAGCCGGTCATGCCCGGTGCTCATCTCATAGAGCACCTTCCCGAGACTGTAGATGTCCGCCGCCGGTTCACCAGGTCCTTCCGGCGGGGAAAATCCCTCAGTTCCCACAAAGGTCTTCTGGCCACTGGCAGCAACCAGCCCCATGTCTGCAAGCTTGGGGACACCATCGCAGAAGACAACATTGGAGGGCTTGACATCCCGGTGCGCAAGCCCGTTGCAATGCATATGGTGCAGGGCACCAGCCAATACCTCACACCATACGGCACAACGGTCCATGGGCAACCTCCCCTGCTTGTTAATCTCCGATGAAAGGGTATGCGGCACGTATTGCTCCGGGTCAATATCGCGCCCACCGGAACGATCATCGGCAAGCTCCATCACATAGTAATAAAAACCTTCCTTATCATTACGACCAACATGCAGGATATTGACAAGTCCTGGATGCTTGAGTGAAACCTTCTCGAAGCTCTTGATTCCCTCAAACTCACGCTCAAAGGTGTGATCCAGATCAAAATCCGCACGAGTAACCACCTTCACCGCCCGCAGGGCACCGGTAACACTCCGGCCAAGCCAAACCTCGCCATAGGAACCCTTGCCGATCCGGCGAATGATCACGTGATCAGGAATATCTGGTGCCTGGTCAGTCAAATCAGAAAAGTTTGTGCTCCAGTTTCTTGATCTCTTTTTTCAGTATTCCACCCACGCGGTTTTTGGCGAGGTAAACCTGGGGAAAGCTTATCCCAAGTTCCTCCTTCACCTTGGCAGCAGGCCATCCCTTGATGACGTAACAGTCAAATATCTGGAATTGTTTCGGGGAAACCAGTTTCTTGACGATGGCCAGGCCTCGCTCTCTAAGGCTCTTTGTCCACTCCTCATTCCAGACCTTATCGATAGCCGGGCCATCAGGATCCTCGATGCGATCAAGCACGGCAGTCCGGCGTGAATCATCCAGCGAAGCGGCATGTGACATCGCGGTATCCTTCCTGCGCTTGCGGAACTGGTCGGTGATCCTCCAGCGGGTCAGGTTCATCAGCCAGGCCTTGAACGATCCCTTCTTCGGGTCATATTTGCCTTCCTTCTGCTGGTGAGCAATGCACAGCACTGTCTCCTGGACAACATCCGAGGCTTCCTCATCGCGCAGCCCGGACCTGAGTGCAACGCTGTGAATGAGCCTGTAATAGGTTTGATAGAAATCATCCCAACTCCTCTGATCCTCCCAGTTTCCCAATCGTTCAATCAAACTCTTGCGAGTTTTCTGGAAGGCCTCGCTGAAATCGGGCTCTTTAGGCTCGGCCGACATCAATCCCGACTATAACATGACCTTGAAATGAACTCAATGCCCAAGGAGCACCTTGCCTTATACTGTCTGGTTATGTTCCCGGAAAAACCATGAAAGCCGTCCAGTTCAGTGATTTCAAGGCCCCTCTCGAGATTGTGGACCTGGCCAAGCCCGGAATTCCTGAAGGTGGGGCTCTTATCAGGGTAAAGGCTGTCGGCATATGCCGCAGTGACTGGCATGCCTGGCAGGGACATGACCCTGACATCAAGTCCCTGCCCCACGTTCCCGGACACGAGTTCTCAGGAATCATCGAGGCCATTGACAGCAGTATCAGTCAATGGCAGGTGGGGGACCGGGTCACCGTGCCTTTTGCCTGCGGTTGCGGGACATGTCGGCATTGTGGACAGGGAAATACCCAGGTCTGTCCCGGGCAATTCCAGCCAGGGTTCAGCGCAAACGGGGCATTTGCCGAATACATCGCCCTGCCGTTTGCAGCAACCAACCTGATCGGAATCCCTGAAACGCTGGATTTTACCACAGCGGCCAGCCTTGGTTGCCGTTTTGCCACTGCCTACCGGGCGCTTGCCCACCCCGACCAGGCAGGCCTCAAGGCCGGCGAGAAGGTGGCGATTTTCGGTTGCGGGGGAGTCGGCCTTTCCGCTGTCATGGTCGCCTCTTCTCTGGGAGCCGAGGTTATTGCCGTCGATATCCGCCCCGAGGCGCTGGCCCATGCCGAAAAGCTGGGGGCAAAGCTTGCCCTGCATCCCGATGAAGCCACGAACCTTTCCGTTGAAGTGAGCATGGATGCCATCGGCAGTGCCCAGGTAGGCAGAAGCGCCATCCGGTCCCTTGTCCCTGGCGGCAGGCACGTGCAGGTCGGCCTTTTACTCGGAAAAGATGGTAACCACTCCCTGCCAATGGATGAGGTCATTGCCCGGGAACTCAGAATTATCGGCAGCCACGGCATGGGGGTTTCGGGTTACCGGGAACTGCTCGACAGGATTGCTGAGGGAACAATCAACCCTTCAGGCATTCAAACATCCCTGATTTCCCTCGGGGAGGTGCCGGAAGCCATGAAGGCAATGGGCAACTTCGAAAACCCCTGCGGCCTGACAATCGTTAACCGGTTTAATTGACGGCATACCAATTTCCCCTGATGCTCGATCCAACCATGCCAGCACCTCCTGCCATCCGCGTTGACCCCTCTGATGACATCCTCGTCGCGCTCAGGGACATTGCCCCGGGTATAGAAATATCGGGGGAGCTCCGCACGAACGAGGAAATACCTGCCAAGCAGAAACTGGCCGGGCGTGATTTCAACCAGGGAGAGGACATCACAATGTATGGTGTCACCGTCGGCACGGCTACCCGGCCAATTGCCGCCGGCAGCCTTATCCATACCGAAAATATCGCCCACAAGTCTTCTGAGTATTCCGGCAAGAAAACACAGAGCGCGTGGAAAAAACCCGACACGGCCAAGTGGCATGGCCGAACCTTTGACGGTTACCCGCGTGATGACGGCAGGGTCGGTACAGCCAACCACTGGATTGTGGTGCCGCTGGTGTTCTGCGAGTCCAGGAACCTTGACATGCTGCGCACGTCCCTGGGCAAGGCACTGGGCTACTCCAAGGCGGATGCCTACAGCTCCCTTGCAAGCGCACTGGTTGAAGCCTACCGGGCCGGAAAAAAAATCGAAGACCTTCCCGGGCTGGGCACCGATTCCGGGTTGCCACCCACAGAACGTATCTTCAAAAATGTTGATGGCATCAAGTTCCTGGACCACGGGCTGGGCTGTGGCGGCACGCGCGATGATGCCCGTACCCTCTGCGGGCTGATTGCCGGCTATATCAACCACCCGAATGTCGCCGGGGCCACCGTGCTGAGCCTTGGATGCCAGAACGCCCAGGTGGAACTGCTGGAAGAGGAGATTGGCAGACGCGCCCCGGCTTTCAAGAAGCCACTGTTGATTTTCGAGCAGCAGCGCTATCCCTCAGAGCGCGACATGCTCAACCGGGCGATCACCGAGACCTTTGCCGGCATGGCAAGGGCCAACGAGTTGCAACGCGTGCCCTCAGCTCTCTCACATCTTTGCGCCGGTATGGAATGCGGTGGATCAGACGGGTTTTCAGGCATTTCCGCCAACCCGGTCATCGGCCACTGTGCGAACCTGCTGACGGCAATGGGCGGCTCGGTCATTCTTTCAGAGTTCCCGGAACTATGCGGGGTCGAACAGGGCCTGTGTGACCGTTGCGAAACCGACGCACTGGCCGGCCGATTTGCCGACCTGATGAAGTCCTACAACGCGCGCGCTGAGGCTCATGGTTCCGGGTTCCGGGAAAACCCCTCCCCGGGCAATATCCGCGACGGCCTTGTTACCGATGCCATTAAATCGGCAGGCGCGGCAAAAAAGGGCGGAAGCTCCCCGGTCATCGATGTGCTTGATTACCCGGAGCCAGTCCGCCATCCGGGTCTCTCCCTGCTCTGCACCCCGGGCAGCGATGTCGAGTCGACAACGGCCATGGCCGGCTCAGGGGCCAATATCCTGCTCTTCTCCACCGGGCTTGGCACTCCCACCGGGAACCCTGTTGCCCCCACGCTGAAAATTTCCAGCAATACCGAGCTTTACGAGCGCCTGCCAGACATGATCGACTTTGACACCGGGGCCATCATTCGTGGTGAGGCATCCATTGATGAGCTGGGAAGCCGGTTGCTTGAACTGGTCATTGAAACCGCCAGTGGACGCTTCATCCCGAATGCGGTCCAACTCGGTCAGGATGACTTTCTTCCCTGGAAACGCGGTGTCTCGCTCTGAGTAACCCTGAAAAGCCTCCGGTCAGCCGTTAGTTCAACGCATCCCTCTTCAGGCGCTTGAGCAATTCGGATGATCCGGCTCCGCAGCTGATGATGGAACGCATCATCTCATCAGCCGGGGCATCAATCTTCTTCACCTGTCTGGAAGGCAGGTGATAGATGTTGCCCGAGGTGGGGTTCGGGCCGGTAGGCACAAACACGGTAAAGCTCCCGTCACTGTGCTCGTCGGTAATAAAGGCAGAAACCATGGTGTCATTGCCGAAGATCTGCACCAGGGCCGTGGCGGAAAAGGGCGACTTCTTTTTACCGATGAACTGGGAAACGGTCTCCTTGATGATGCCGTAACCCGGGGCCTTCCTGAGGAGTTTGGTCTCCAGCAGCGAGTAAATCCATTTCCCGAGCCTTGTCCTCAGGACCATCCCAACCACGAAACACAACAGTATCAGTGCCAACACGACAATGACATCGGCCACGATCTCTGGTAATGCGGTCCTCTCCAGCAACTCATTGGTCAATGGGGCAATTGCAGCACGCACGATACCAAAGACCCAGCTCATTATAAAGAGGAAGAGGGCAACCGGAAGGATGACCAGCAACCCGCCGAGAATTGTATTGATAAAAAATTGCTTAATACGGTTCATGACAGGCTAACTCTCAAGGCATCCTTACTATCGTCAAACAACCACTGGAAAAATTGTATATCCCCACGCCATCACGCCTGTCCAGAATCTTGAAACAGCCAGAACTTCCCTTTTCCCTGCCCTTGAACTGAAAAACTTTCTGTCAGGGATGCCTGTGCCATATTATTTGTATCCACTCCCACCCCCGGCAAATCGTTGAAAGCAGGAATGTTCACCCTAAGAAAATGTATCCCGGTAATCCTGACGAGCTTAACCGTAATCGGAAATTCGCAGGCAGGGGATCAATGGAGCCCTCCTCCGCAATACTATGCGCCCGCCACCGGCCTGTCCGGTGAGGCCCTGCAATCCGTTCTGCACGATATCATTGATAACCATGAGCAAGTAAGGTATTCCTGGCCGCCTTTCCTGGACCTTGACGCATCGGCGGCAAATGCCTCCCGGGTCAATCTCATCTACACGGATGCCACCTCCCCAAAAGACAACAATGGCGGTGCAATCGGGAACTGGAACCGCGAGCACCTTTGGCCGCGTAACTTCGGTATCGGCAACGACGGCCCGGACAATTCCGACCTGTTCAACCTGAGACCCAGCGACGTGCAAGTCAATTCCGAGCGTGGCAGCCTTTTCTTCGACAATAGCGACCCCGAAAAATCCCTGCCCCTTCAGTTTCCTGCACCGGGTTGCAGCAAGGATCACGACTCCTGGGAACCCCGGGATGAGGAAAAGGGCGATATTGCCCGTTCCTGTTTCTACATGGCAATACGCTATGACGGCAATGATTCAGGCACCTCCAACCTCCAGCTCTCTGATCACCCGGATGCCGCAACATCCCGATTTGGCAAACTGCGCACACTTATCCAGTGGCACCACCTCGACCCCGTGGACCGGGTGGAACAAAAACGAAACCACCGGATTTTTACCAACTGGCAGGGAAATCGAAACCCCTTTATCGACCACCCTGAGTTCGCCGGCCTTGTTTTCCTTGCCCCCTACCCTGAACTCGACCATGACAATGACGGCCTTGGTGACTGGTGGGAATACCTCCAATTCGGCAACCTGGGCATGTCCGGCAAAGATGACCCTGACCATGACTCGGCAGGAAACCTCATGGAATTTGCAGTTGGCACTTCTCCCGAGGATGCAGGCCAGGTCCCGGGGATCCGTTTCTCGGCGCAGGACGGCAGCATTCAAGTATCCTACAACTGGAATCCTGTTGCCACGAGCACCGGGATAACGGCAACAATCCAGAGCTCAGTCTCACTCCGGCCCGGCTCTTGGAAGAATGTGCAGCCGACAAGCAAATCCTTCACCCCTGGGAAAACAGGTTCCGGGAACATCACCCTGCAACTGCCCCCCGGCGAACAAAGTAAACGGGTCTTTTACCGCCTGCAGATTCTCGCCATATCCAAGGAGGAATTGACCCCGTAATCTTTCGGTCATCTTGACGCTGTAGTCTGGTAAAGAAACCTAAAACAACAAGCCATGCGTATACTCCTCGTAGAAGACTCCAACCGCCTGCGTGATGCAGTCGCCAAGGGCCTGCGCGAATCCGGCTATGCCGTTGATGCAACCGGCGATGGCAACGACGGGCTCTGGATGGCACAGGAAAACAGTTATGATGTCCTGCTTCTCGACATTATGCTTCCCGGCATGGACGGGCTGACAATCCTCGAAAAGATCAGGGATGGGGGCAAGCAGGCACCCGTTCTTTTCCTCACGGCAAAGGACACGATCGCTGACCGGGTCAATGGCCTGCGGCGCGGGGCCGACGATTACCTGGTGAAGCCCTTTGCCCTTGAGGAACTCCTGGCCCGTATAGACGCACTGTGCCGCCGTTCCTATCACCAGTCGAGCCCCAGGGTTTCTATCGACGACCTTGAAATCGACACGTCAGCAAAAACGGCCTCACGGGGTGGTGCCCGCCTTGACTTGACGGCCAGGGAATACGCGCTGCTTGAATACCTGATGATGCGTCAGGGGGCTGTGGTTTCCCGCACCGAGATCGAGGAGCACATCTATGATGAACTGGTTTCCCCGATGAGCAATGTCGTGGATTCCGCCATCTGCAACCTGCGCAGGAAAATCGCCTCCTCTGAAGCTTCAGTACCGCTCATCCATACCAGGCGGGGACAGGGATATGTCCTCGAAGTGAAGAAGAAATAATGACCTCTATCCGCAAGCGCCTGGTTACCTGGCTGCTTCTCGGCCTGTCCATCATGTGGGTTGCCGCAGGGGCCGGTGTCTACTTCTCAGTCCAGCGCGGTGAACTTGCCCGCCTTGACGCCGGGCTTACAAAGATGGACAGCCCGATCCGCCTGATGACCAACATGGTTCCTCGGCACATGCTCTCCGATGACATCAAGCCTCCGGCGGCAGCCGCCAACCGCGAGGAATCCCCCACCCGGGACCAGAGACCCCAGCGGGAAGAAAGGGCATTGCGTGAGGAGAGCCGCTCACGGGCACTGGCCGAACGCTGGGAAAACTTCTCCCGGGAAAACGGCTACCAGTTTCAAATCTGGAAACCGGATGGCACAACAATTCTCAAGTCCCCCAACCTCGGTGAGGCGAACCTTGAAAAACCCGCCAACCTCCAGCCCGGCAGCCCCCAATACTTCCCCATGACCGGCAAGGACGGCGAACAAATGCGAGCCATGGCGATTATGTTCAGGCCCAAGGGGTTTGGTTTCGCACGACTGCGGGGCAACGATCCTGCAGGCAGGCGCCCCGGGCCGCCGCCGCCGCAGAACGCGCCGGGAAGGCGCCCCGGCGGACCACCCCCGCAGGATGCCCCCCGTTTCCACCACCTCACTGCAATAGTCACCACGGATGCCGGACCAATGCATCAAACCCTGGCCAATCTTCTTCTGGGCATAACCGGTATCGGCATCATTGCGGCCCTGGGCTCGGTTGGCCTCATACACCTTGCCTTGAAAAGTGGACTGAAACCCCTCGATAAGCTCGGTAGTAAGGTCGCGCTCATTGATGCCTCATCACTTGACGGCCGATTTTCCAGCAACGACATGCCAGGCGAATTAACCCCCATCTGCAGCCGCCTCAATGCGCTGATGGAAAGACTCGAGGAGAGCTTTGAACGTGAGAAAAGGTTCAGTGCCGACCTTGCACACGAGTTGAGGACTCCAATTGCAGAGCTGCGCATGATGTCCGAGGTTGCGCTGCGCTGGCCGGAGCAGGCAAACACTGACCAGGCAAGGGAAACCCTGGAAATTGCCGAGCAGATGCAGGGCATTATTGAAAGCCTCTTGACCCTTGGTCGTTACGAGAACGGGCAAGCGGAAATACAACCGGAACCTGTTGATATCTCCAGCCTTGGCCGGTCATGCTGGAAACCCTTTGCTGAGCGCGCCGCTGAAAAAAATATCAAGGTCAACCTTGATATCCCGGACACGCAGACACTGGAGAGTGACCCGAAGCTTTTGCGCCTTATCTTTACCAACCTGTTTTCCAATGCCACCGAATACACGCCCGACGGAGGAGTGATTGATATCACCGGTTCCTCCGGCATGAACGGCATGGTCCTCCGTGTCTCAAACACGGTATCAGGCATTGGACCGGAATCTGTCTCCCACCTCTTTGAACGTTTCTGGAGGCAGGACAATGCCCGTACTGATCATAACCACAGTGGCCTTGGCCTGTGCCTGGCACGCACCTGCTCCAGGGCCTTATCCCTTGATTTGCAGGCTGGCCTCGACCAGGAAAATCGCATTGTATTCAACCTGAAACGGGCCGATGAAGAAAAATCCTCGTCATCATCTTCAGGTAATATTGCCTAGATAGCCTTAAGCTCATAAGGACATGAAATAGCCACACGGCAACTGTGGTGAAAGATTTCCCAACTCAAACCTATATATGAAAATGAAAACAACACTGAAAAAACTGACAGCAGGAGCCATTGCGCTCGCAATGCTCGCCCCGGCAGCCATCGCCGAGCCCGGAGATGGCGGCAAAGGCAAGCAAAAAGGCAAGCCCGGGGCAGAGCGGCCCGGAGGCAAGCGCCCGGGCGGACCGGGTGGCAACCGTCCTGACCGCAAGGCCATTCTGGAAAAATTCGATGCCGACAAGGACGGCAAGCTCTCAGCCGATGAGCGCGTATCCATGATCAAGGATCGCCTCGCCAACAACGAGCGCTTTGCGGAAATGTTCAACAAACGGGCTGATTCCGACAAGGACGGCAAGGTTTCCGATGCGGAATTCAAGGCTGCGGTTGCCAAGATGGGCCAGAGAGGCCCGGGTGCCAGGCCGAGTGGTAAGCCGGGTGCCGGCAAGAAGCCGGGTGCTGACGGCAAGAAGCCTGGTGGTAAGCCGGGTGCCGGCAAGAAGCCGGGTGGCAAGAAACGCCCGAATGCAGACGGCTGATCAGCAGCCTTTCTGCTGAAAATCATTATAATTACCTTTACCCCGGGGACGAGATCGTCCCCGGGGTGCTTCTTTTTGACTTTTCTCCAAGACAACCCCCGGGGTAACCCCCACTGTAAGCCATGAAAAATTCAATCCTGATACATGCAACCTGGCTGGTGATCGCAATCGGTTCCTTCGCCGCCGGCTGGAAAATTCAATCCGGATCAGAAGACAAGGCAGGCAAAGACGGCAACGCAGAATCCCAGGGCAATATTACCGGGAGCCATTCACTTTCCGCGATTGGTAAAGGAACAGCAAAAGCACCCACTAAAAGCCAGGGGACGGGCCGGACAGGCAGCATTAATACGGCAGCCGGCAAGTCCGCCTCACAGCTTATCGATGAATTTCTCAACTCCAATGATCCGCTTGAACAGAATTTTCTCTTTGCCCAGATGCTCATGAGCCTGACTGCGGATAATGCCCCCGCAATGTTCGAGTCCCTGAAGGGCAAGCTGAGGGGGCGTGATGGCGGTCGCCAGATGACACTTTTCTTCCAGGCCTGGGGCAAGATTGACGGTGCCGCTGCCATCGCTGCCGCCACTACCGGCAATGAAGAGGGAGAAGAGGGACGTGGACGCGGCGGACCGGGTGGACCGGGTGGCGGCTTCAACGTGATGTCCGTGCTTGCCGGCTGGGTCTCCACGGACACGGATGCCGCCATGCAATGGCTTTCAAGTGTTGAGGATGAACGCGCAAAGGGATTTTATACCTATGGCCTGGTAAGCGGACTCGCCAAAACCGATGCCGCCGCTGCCACCGATTATGTGATTGAGCTTGCCGGGGCAAGGGAAGCCGCCCGCGCGGCAGCGGCCGCCGCCGGTGAGGAAGGCGAAGCGCGCCGGTCACCCTATGGCGACCCCACCCAGCGTTACATCAACCAGATTGCCGATGAGCAGATCAAGAAAGGTATAGGTAGTGCTGTGGCCTGGGCAAATGACCTCCCCGACGGCGACCTGAAGTCGGCGGCCTTTGACCAGGTCGCAGAGTCGTATGTACGTTCAGACGTTGAGGCCGCCAAGGAGTGGGTAGCCCAATACGCCGATGAGGATTACGCCAGGCGCGCCGTGGGCGAAGTTGCCGAGCAGCTTGCCCGTGAGGACCCACAGTCGGCGATCGACTGGGCCTCCTCCCTGCCTGAAAACGCCCAGGGAAGTGCCTATTCCGAGGCCATGGAACGATGGACCCAGAAGGATGCCAAGGCGGCCAGTGAATATCTGGCCACCATGGAGCCCTCTGACGCCCGCGACTCCGCAGTAAGCTCCTTTGCCAGGGAACTGGACCGGGAAGACCCGCAGAGTGCGGCGACATGGGCTGCAACCATCGCTGATGAGGGAACACGGACCGAGACCCTGACCCAGGTTGCCCGCTCCTGGATGCGCAGTGACGCGGATGGCGCCAAGGCGTGGTTGCCCGAGAGCGGCTTACCAGAGGACACTCAGACACAGATCATGGAAAACCCTGGCCGCGGACGTGGCGGTTTTGATTTCCGTGGACGTGGCGGCGGTCCGGGCGGTGGACGTGGTGGTCGCTAGGACCACCACGCGGGAGGCGGCGTGGTCCGCTCCCACCTGGCAAAGTCCTTGCTGCCATAATAAGCCCGATAAGCCTTTACCACGTCCCGGTGCCGGAACTCATCGGGAACCACCTGTGCAAAGGGTGTTTGCTTGCCGCTTTCCGGTGGGACAAAGGGTGAGCGGCACATCTGCCGGATTGGCTTCTCACAGGCGTGGGTTTTCCCATAACGCAGGGTATACTCGGCACACAATGCCAGGGCATGCCGGCTCAACCATTGGAAGTTCAAACCTGAATCCCCCGCCCAGAGGGTACAGGGATGATTGGGGTGGGAATTTTTGTAGGGTGTGCCCTTGACCGTCTTTGGCATGTCTTTCTCGCCCGCCCCATGACGGCGTAAAACAGATGCCATCATTTGCGCGCTTTCCACCACCATCTTGACCACATGTGAGTCACACAGCATGCCTGCAGCCTTCTCTGGATCACGGTGCAGGACAAAGATATTCATCGCCCCCAATCAAGGCACAGGAGGTGAAGCCACGCAACAGCATCCCTCACCTTGATTCCCTGGAACTCACACGGGGTTTTGCGCAGCAGGGTGAGTTACTCCTGCCTCACCCGTGCTGCGCCATTACTCTCCCTCTTTACTTGGTGATCTTCCTGGCCTTGCGAACCAGCTCGATGAACTCCTTGCGCAAACCGTTGCGATCCTCTCCAAGGCCCTCCCCTGCAAGCTCAAGCAAAAGGTCATAGTCAAGCATTCCGCGATATTCCGACTCTCGCAGCTGCATGCCGAAACCGGCCACCGAGGCGGCAAAGCGGAAATCCTGGCTGGAGTCCTCCCAGCCCTTCATGGAGTCACGCAGGCCTACGGCAAACTCGGTTGCCTCATCCTCAAGGCCGGCATCAGGCGACTTGTAGCGCAGGGCCACGGTGAGCAGCTCGTCACTGTCAACCAGGGCGGCCTGGCGGACCTTCTCTCCAGGTTTCTTGAGATACCTGGATTCCGGCTTTGCGGCAGCAACAGTCCCGTCCCTACCCTTGGCACCCGCAGGCACGATCTGGTAAAGGGCAGTCACCGTGTGACCGGCACCAATCTCCCCGGCATCCTTCTTGTCATTACGGAAGTCTTGAGCCTTCATGCGCCGGTTGGCGTATCCGATAAGCCGGTAGCTCTCCACCTTGGCCGGATTGAAGTCGACCTGGATCTTGACGTCCTTGGCAACATTGACCAGCGTCGAGCTGAGCTTGTCCACCAGCACCCGGCGCCCCTCCTTCGCTGAGTCAATGTAGTAATACTCGCCGTTGCCCTTGTTGGCGATCTGCTCGAGGCGCTCATCATTGATATTTCCCTCGCCAAAGCCAAGCGCCGTGAGAAAAATACCATCCTTCTCGGAGCGATCCTTCACAAACTTTGCCAGCTCCCCGTTATTGGTGATTCCGACATTGAAATCACCGTCCGTGGCCAGGATCACGCGGTTGGTGCCGCCCTTGATGTAGTTCTTGGCGGCCAGGTCATAGGCAACACGGATTCCTCCCGCACCATTCGTTCCGCCACCGGTGCCGATACCATCTATCACGTCAATGATCTTCTCCTTGAGATCTCCGTGCACGGGATCCAGGGCAACCCCTGCATTCCCGGCGTAGATCACGATTCCGATCCGGTCATCCTCGGTCAGGTTGCGTGTCAATGCGGCCAGTGAACTCTTGAGCAGTGGCAGCTTGAGCGGGTTGTTCATGGATCCTGACGCATCGATGAGGAAAATCAGGTTGGAGGCCGGTCGCTTTCCCGGGTTCATCTCCCGGGCCTTGAGCCCGACCCTGACCAGCCTGTGACCTTTCTCCCAGGGGCAGGCGGCCACCTCAAGGTTCACCGAAAAGGGATGCCTGTTGTCCTCTGGCTGAGGGTAATCATAATCAAAGTAATTGATTAACTCCTCGACTCGCACCGCATCAGTCGGGGGCAACTGCCCATGACGACCGATATAGCGCCGCATGTTGGCATAGCTGGCAGTATCCACGTCGACGGCAAAGGTTGAGAGAGGTCGCTCAAAGGCATCGAAAAAAGGTGTATCGTAAAGCCGTCCAAAGCGTTCACCCCCGGCATCCGCGCGCTTATCGAACTGCTCAAGCTCCTTTTTTCCCTCTTCAAGCCCCCCCGCCCCAAGCCCTGGTTTTTTCCGCGCCAGCAAAATGCGATTGGCACTCCTTCCGGCAGCCGATTTTAACTTTACTGACGCGTTCCGCCGTGTCTGCCCTTGGCCCTGGCTCTGGGTTAAAAATCCCGGCTCTGGCAAAGCGCTTTCAGCATCCGATAAAGCCTCAGCCTCTTTCAGGACGGATTCAGGAACCTCCAGTGAATCCGCTGAAATAATGACACTTGGAACACTGGCCGGACGAGGCTTCGCTTGGGCAACCTGCTGCTGGAATGCTCTCTTCTCAGCAGGAGGGGCAATCGCCTCAAGGGCTTCCTCCCTGGTTTTCATTTGCGGCTGGGATCGAGCAACGTCTTTGGCCATCTTTTGTTGCGAGCTGGGAATGGCATCATGGGTGGCAAAAGGATCAGCGTCACCTTGCTCATTGCGCAGGCCTTCAGCAGCAAATCCGACAGGTTCATTGATCGGTGGCAGCATGCCTTCCTTGCCGCTTGCACTCTTGCCGGCAATCAGCATGTCATTGGCGCTGCTTTGCTCGACTGCCTCCTTTTCCTCAAGGAGAAACTGCTTGATACCGATCGCGCTGACGGCCATCACACAGGCGGCAGCGGCGGTAATTCCCAGCCACCGGCTGGTCCGGCTGAAGGCATCAGGGCCCGGGTTGACGATCTTCTTCTCGGTCCCATCACCTCCGGTAATCACCCTCGAGCGCTGCTCGTCTGAAAGTTGAAGTGTTGAGTCGGCAGCCAGTTCACTCTCAAGGAGTGCTGCCGCCTCACGAATAGCGGCAACCTCATCGGCCACTTCAGGGTTTTCCTTGAGCAGGGCCTCAAGCTGTGCGCTTTGCTCCGCTTCAAGCTCGCCGAGCGCGTAAGCGGTCAGGCGCTGGTCATCAGGTTTGATAGTCATCTTCTTTTTTCCTTTCTGGTAAATTCCGTTAAAAAATCTCGTTTAAATGGTTTCATTCGGTGGCTTCATCATGCCGCCTGGTGGGAAAGCATCCCTCGCAACCGCTTCAGGCCGGCGTGGATCAAAAAGCCCACGTTGCTGACACTCAGGCTGGTCACTGCACTGATCTCCTTGTAGCTCATGTCGCCCTGGAACTTGAGCCTGAGGACCTCCTTCTGGTTTTCCGGCAGGCGTTCAAGGAAACGCATCACTTCACTTTGCTCGTCACTGCGCTCCGCCTGTCGCGACGGGTCCTCGGTCTTGTCGTGGATCTGTACCACCTGCTCCTGCTCGATTGTTTCCATGCGTTTTTCCTTTCTGAGGATATCCAGGCAACGGTTGCGACAGACGGTGAAAAGCCAGGCCTTCAGTGCCCCGCTCACCTTGTCGGGGTCCTGCGCGTAAAGCTTGATGAAGGTGTCCTGGGTCACGTCGCGTGCACGGTCTTGATCCCGCAGGATACTTGCCGCATAGCCGATCAACCGCGCCTCGAACTCCTCGAGGGCTAGCCGAACCAGCTTTTCACGTTTCTCGGTGTTTCCGTTTTCTGACATCCGGTATATTTAACTCCTATAACGGCAGTGGGGAGAGCCTCCTTAGAGAAAAAACAAAAAAAACAGCAAATCCTCCCCTTCCAACCAATCCCAAGTCAGGAAGAGAGGATATTTTCGTTCCTTCCAAGGAGAAATGCCCTTAGTTTATTGATGTTATGGGTAATTTCAGGAGACTTTGCCGGCTGGGGGGATCCATGATCTGCCTGGGCAGCTTCCTGGTCCTGTTTTTGGCCGGTACCGGGTGTTCAAGTAATAATGATGATGCGCTTGCTGCCGTGAAGGAGCAGTCCGAAAAGGACCTGAGTGCCGCTGAGCAGAAAGCGCAAAGGGAACAGCTGGCGGCCAGGGAGCAGGCAAGCAAGGACCTGGCGGCTGCCGAAAAGAAGGCACAGGAGGAAATTGCCCGGATCAGGGAAAAGGCCATGGCCGATAAACAGGCAGCCACTCTTGAACTGGACAACGTCAGGAAACAGGCAGCCGCTGACCGTGCCGCAGCCAAGAAGGCGGAGAGGGAGCTTTCCATCGCCAAGAAGCTCTCCGAGGGCAACCTTGCTGCAACCAGGAAGGTGGCAAAGGAACAACTCGAGGCTTTAAAGAAGAAGGCTGCCTTTGACATGGCCGCACTCCTGGAAAAGACCGAGAAACAAATCGCGGCAGCAAGGGCTGACGTGACACAAGAGCTGCAGTCCATCAAGTCGACCCCGGCAATGGTCTACGTCAAGGGGGGAGAGTTTACCATGGGCTTTGAGGGCGTTGCCACGCCTGAGCACAAGGTAACGCTCAGCCCCTTCCATATCGCCAAGTTTGAAACAAGCTATAAGCTCTGGCTCAAGGTGAAATCCTTTGGCGCCGCCAACGGTTATTCCTTCCACCAACAGGGCCGGGCGGGCACGCCATGGGCGCCGGCAATGGCGGGAAACAACCAGCCGGTCACGGATATCTGCGCATGGGATGTGCTGGTATGGTGCAACGCGTATTCTGAAATGGAGGGATTTGAACCGGTATACAGGACAGCGGATAATGCCGTGATCAGGGATTCCAGGCACTCCAATGCCGGCAACCTGCAGGCAGCAGTATTCGACCGTAATGCCAAGGGCTACCGGCTGCCGACCGAGGCGGAATGGGAATACGCGGCACGCTTCCGCGGCAAAGGAGATTTCGCCCCCGGGGATTTTGCCAGTGGCGCTTCTGCGAACAGTTCGGATATCAAGGCCACCAGTGAAGTGGCATGGTTCCCGTTCAACAGCCCGGCCCCAAATAATCATCCCCAGCCCGTCGGCCAGAAGAAACCCAACCAGCTTGGCCTGCATGACATGAGCGGCAACGTCTACGAGTGGTGCTGGGGCCGGCAGGATCCCTATCAGGCCCAACCGCAAAAGGACCCTGTTGGGACCAAGGCCGGTGGCCAGGTATTGCGGGGCGGCTCCTTTGGCCACGGCAATAATGAGCTGCGCAGCTCCCATAGGATCAGCAGCAATCCCGTGAACTTCTCCGTCAATGTCGGGTTCCGCTGCGCAAGGTCACATTAACCGGATAAAACACATGGCAATTCCCGGCCAAGCGTGAAGTTTATCACCACCTGTCATGAAATACTGCCTCGCCTGCCTCTTCCTTTTTGTTGGACTCCTGCTGCACTCTTCCGGCAAGGACTTCCGGGTCTACGCCCCGGCCAGCAAGTCAAATACCCTCTGGATCATCCTGGTCAAGAGCAATGAATCCGGCGATGCCGTGCAAATGGAAATCGAGCAGAAGGTTGACCTCGGCTTTGCCGGCCGGGTCATCACCGCACACCCGACAAGGCCCCTGCTCTACGTGAGTGCCACCGACGGTGAAGCAGGACGCGTGCCCGGGGCCATGGTCTCCCTTTCCGAGGAGGGCACCTACCAAAAGCATGAGCGCATCGCCTTTAATGACGGCGCCTGCTTCCTCAGCCTGGATCGGGACAGCAGGCACCTGCTGGGTGTCAGCTACCGCAACGGACGACTGAACGTTTATCCCCTGGACGGGCAGGGCAAGCCCGGCAAGGCCGTGACCACCATTGATGAGGGCAAGAGGGAAGCCCATTGCGTGCTGCCCTCCCCGGACAACCGCAACCTTTACATCCCCTACGTCAAGGGCAACCTCGCCCTCCTGCAGTATGCCTATGATGGAAAAACCGGCGCCGTCACCCCGCTTGAGCCCAGTGACGCCGGACCACCACAGGGCACGGGCCCGCGCCACATGGCCTATCACCCCAAGCTGCCCATGGTCTACTTCAGCAACGAGCAGGGCATCGGCCTGTCCACCTATCGGCGTGCTGAGAATGGCCAACTGACAATTGAGCAGGACATCAACATCCTTGCCCCCGGCATGTCAAAGATCGGCCTGAGTGCCTCTGATCTCCTTATCACCCCGGACGGTCGATTCCTCTTTGCCGGCCTGCGCGGCCACCGGCAGGATTTCGACCGGATTGCCCGCTACCGCGTCCTGGAAAATGGCCATGCCGAACTGTTGGGCCTGACCAAAGCCGATAAGATTCCCTGGGGCCTGACCCTCTCACCTGACGGCAAGCTCCTGCTCGTCACCGCCACCACCGGAGCCACCCTCACCGCCTACCGAATCTCCACTAAGGGAGATCTGAAGCATGCCGCCACCCTCAAGTGGGAACCCCGGATTTCCGATTTAGTGACAAGGTGAACCACTTAACGCCCGGGCAGCCTTGTCAACCCGACACGCACACGCTATTGCGTTGAGTTCTTTCTCCTGTGGGCCTAGAATCGCAGCCATGTTGCGATCTTTACTTACGATTTTTCTCCCGGCCCTGATTGCCGGCATGTTCACGGCCACCGCCGATGAGCGGCCCAACATCATGGTGATCCTCTGCGATGACCTGGGCTACGGCGACCTTGCCTGCTACGGCAGCAAGACCATCCGCACCCCGCACTTGGACCGGCTCGCCGCACAGGGCATCCGCTTCACCGACTTCTACTCCACCTCACCGGTGTGCTCCCCCTCGCGGGTCGGGCTGCTCACCGGCAGGACACCCAACCGGGCGGGCGTCTATGACTGGATTCCCTCCGGCAACCGAATGCACATGGGCAAGGATGAGTTCACTATGTCCGCCATGCTCAAACGCGCGGGATATGCCACCTGCATGAGTGGCAAGTGGCACTGCAACGGGCTCTTCAACCGGGCCGGCCAACCCCAGCCAGGCGACTTCGGATTCGACCACTGGTTTGCCACCCAGAACAATGCCGCACCCAGCCACAAGAACCCGAAAAATTTCGTGCGCAACGGCAAGCCCGCCGGCCCCTCAGAGGGCTTCAGCTGCCAGGTCGTGGCGCGTGAGGCAATCCACTGGATCGAAAACCACGCCACCAAGAACCCCGACCAGCCCTTCTTCTCCTACATCGCCTTCCACGAGCCTCACGAACCGATCGACTCACCGGCCAAGCTCATCGCCGGCTACCCGGAAGCCAAAAAGCGCGGTGAGGCACTCTATTATGCCAATGTCGAGAACATGGATGCCGCGGTGGGCGAGATCGCCGCCGCCCTGGACCGGCTCAAGCTCACCGAGAACACCCTGCTAGTCTTCACCTCGGACAACGGACCGGAAACGCTCAACCGCTACCGCGGCGCGTGGCGCTCACATGGCAGCCCCGGCCCCCTGCGCGGCATGAAACTGCATACCCACGAGGCCGGGATCCGGGTGGCAGGCATCATGCGCTGGCCCCTGCAGATCAAGGCCGGACAGGTAAGCAATGTTCCCGTAAGCGCCCTTGACCTGATGCCCACCTTTGCCGGGCTTGCCGCCGGGGAAATCCCCGTCGACCGGCACCTTGACGGAGCGGACATGATGCATGCGCTCAGTGGCGGGAGGGTCAAGCGCGAGCAGCCGCTCTTCTGGTGCTATCTTTCGGCACTCAACAAGGCCAAGGTGGCCATGCGCGATGGTGACTGGAAGCTGCTGGCACGGGTAAGCTCCCCGGAGGGCAAGGCACTCAGGACCCGCGTCATCAACAAGGCCAACAAGGACACCTTTTCCAAGGCAGCACTCACTGACCTTGAGCTCTACAAGATCAGCACCGACATTGCCGAGAAGGACGACCTGGCAAAAAAACACCCGGAAAAAGTCCGCGCCATGGCCAAGAAGCTCGAGGAAATCTACCGCGATGTCAGCAGCGAGGCCAGGGCCTGGTAAGAAGGATTTCCAAACCGTATTGAAACGCAACGCTTTGTATTCGCTATTGCCGTATTTCTGGGGTATATCCTTGCTCCAAGCACGATGAAAACAACGCTATTTAAAAACGGAGCCCTCGCCGCCCTCGCGGTGTTGGCTGTCTTGATCTCTGCCTGTAAAAAGGACGAATCCAAAACCGACATCGAGAAGGCGGACATTGTCGGCAAGTGGGTTGTTCGAAATCAAGCCGGAATAGAATTCCCTAATGACAAGAATTCGTATCACTTCATGGGTAATGGTAAGGTGGTGATGAATACTTGGTCACCACTTAACCCTGACGATGAGAGAAGTAGTAATGGAACGTGGAAACTCGAGGACAATGTCATCCAAACAATATTCAGCAGCGATTTGGGTGGCGAGACTATCGAGGCGGGCTATGTCTGGGTTATCAATTCATTTGAGAATGATCGCATGATTGTTAGCATGGACTTCCTCGATTTGGAAAGCGAGACTCCCTATACAGGTGATGGTTCAGACGGCATTAAGACAGTATTGGAAAAAACGGCAGACGCAGACAAAGGGAAAGATGCCAATGAACTCAGTTCAGAAGGCGAGAAAAGATTGGAGAAGGAACCAGCAGGCAAAGGCGCTGAGCCCACAGGTGGCGGTGAAAAAAAACCTGAACCAACTCCTGAGCCTGATCCTGAACCAACTCCTGAACCTGAACCAAAAACTGACCCTGCCCCGGAAGCAGCCGCCGCCGGGGGGCCCATCTCTAAGCAGGTCCAGGGCTACTGGGTAATGGACAAGGACTCAATGATTGAGGCGATGAAGGCAGAAGCCGGCAAGGAGGCTGGCGAGAACCTTGATCAGGCCGCCATTGCCCTGATGCTGCCCATGATCGAGATGATGGCCGAAATGATGGCTATCAAGATCGGTGATGGAACCATGTCCATGCTTTCACCGGAGGGCGAGGAAAAATCGAGTTTCAAGCTCCTTGAGACCGATGATGCCACCGGAAAATTCAAGATCCTTGTCACCAAAGAAGACGGGGAAGAAGAGGAGGAAACGCCCGGCCACATCAAGGGAGACACATTGACCATCACCGATGATGGAAAGTCGATCGTCATGAACCGCATTGATGAGGAGGAGTTCAACAAGCGCCAGAAGAAGATCAAGGACTTTGATCCCACAAAGCTGTTCCAGGGACTAGTTCCGGAAGGACTCGAAGAGGGATTGTCCGAGGGCCTCCAAATCGAGGAAGCCCCTGAGCCGACACCTGTCCCTGAGCCCTGAGCCCTGTTTATCGGCAAGGTAAGGCCTGACCGGCAGAACCAATCATCAAAGGCGCATCCCCTCAAGGAGGGTGCGCCTTTTTTTCTTCTCCTTAATCCCCGCCGGCGCGGCGATTCCAAGCCACGCAGTCCGCATACCGCACCCCGCAACCGCCAAAGATATCCAGCGCACTGCCGATCGTCAGGTCGACGCGGCCTGCACTGAGCTTATCCACCCGCTCAAGGTCTTCCATCGAGTAAGCACCACCGGCATAGGTAACCGGCAGGCCCTGCCACTGCCCGAGAAGGGCAACCAGCTCCCCGTCGATCCCTCCACACTTCCCCTCAACATCGGCCGCATGCACAAGGAACTCGGCACAACTGCCTGACAGCCGGTCCAGCGTCTCAAGGCTGACCTTTAGATCAGTCAGGGTCCTCCAGCGGTCCATGGCAACCTTCCAGCCCCCACCCGCAACTCCCCGGCAGCTCAGGTCAATGACCAGGTGGTCACGACCCACCGCCTTGACCA
This sequence comes from uncultured Verrucomicrobiota bacterium, assembly GCA_902589825.1. Taxonomy (GTDB): domain Bacteria; phylum Verrucomicrobiota; class Verrucomicrobiia; order Verrucomicrobiales; family DEV007; genus CACIUL01. Next base: position 22,690 of record CACIUL010000012.1, on the reverse strand, counting down.
ATTCCGCCAGCCGATCCTCACAGAAAGTATTTCCCTCAAAGACAAATGAGGTCACGATCACGTGGCTGGCCCCGGCATCAAGCCACTGCCCGGCATTGCCCGGTGTGATTCCTCCCCCCACCTGCAGCCCGCCTGGATAGGTGCCCAGGGCCTCCCGGGCAGCCGCCTCATTGTCGGGACCGAGCATGATCACGTGCCCGCCGGCAAGTTGATCATCGCGGTAAAGGCCCGCATAATAGCCCGCAGGCTGCTCGCTGACGTGGTTTTCCCGGACGGAGGCGACCTCTCCACTGCCAAAGCTGCCCCCCACAACCTGCTTCACCACTCCTTCGTGCAGGTCAATGCATGGTCGAAAACGGGTCATTACCCATAAGCGATGCGGTCTGCAGGTGCAGGTGTCAACGCATTATCAATGGGAGTGGACAAAAGCGGCAACCACCATCAACTTCTCAGTCACCTGACATGCGCCATTTCAACTATCTCTCGATCGCCTGCCTGATTGCGCTCAGCTCATGCTCAAAGGGCAAAAAGGGCAGCCAGGAGAACGCCGCGGGGAAAACCCAAGCGGTTGCACCCCCGGGAATGGTAATCATACCCAGTGGCTCCTTTGAAATGGGTACTGCTCAGGCGCTGTTTGCCCAGGGCAATATCCCGGTGCGCAGTGGTGCAGAGGAATGGCCCCCGCACCGGGTCATCCTGGATGCCTTCTACATGGATGAAACCGAGGTCACCAACAGCCAGTTCAAGGAATTTGTTGATGCAACCGGCTACAAGACACAGGCGGAACGCCCCTTCAGCAAGGAAGACTACCCCAATGCCAAGCCTCAGGATCTGCTCCCGGCAGCTTTTGTCATGGCACAGCTGACAAAGAAAGTCGACATCAAGACCGAGCACCACACCACCTGGTGGAAACTCACCAATGGTGCCGACTGGCAAAACCCCGAGGGACCGGAATCAAACCTTGATGGACGCTGGGACCACCCGGTGGTCAATATCGCCTATGAGGATGCAGAGGCCTATGCCAAGTGGGCAGGCAAGCGCCTTCCCACGGAAGCGGAATGGGAATATGCCGCGCGCGGCGGCCTTGAGGGCAAACTCTACCCGTGGGGCGACGATTTCACCCCGGGTGGAAAACACATGGCCAACTGCTGGCAGGGCGATTTCCCCAACGAGAACACCAACAAGGACGGCTTCATTACCTCCTCGCCGGTGAAGAGCTTTCCCCCAAACGGATACGGCCTCTTCGACATGGCCGGCAACGTCTGGGAGATTGTTGCCGACCAGTACGAGCAGGGCTATTACCAGAAAAGCCCGAAATTTGCTCCCAAGGGAGGTGTTGGGGAATCCATCGTGGAAGACGGGCCCGTCGTGCACCAGCGGGTGATCCGCGGTGGTTCCTTCCTCTGCAATGAGGGCTACTGCACGGGTTATCGCAATGCCGCCCGCCAGCTCAGTGATGACATCAGCTCATCCTTCCACACGGGATTCCGCTGCGTGAAGGATATGAAGTAAGGCTGGGTCATCGCCCCTTAAGGTTGACTGCACCGGCAGGAGAGATGATCTCCTCAGGCCACACAAAAGAAATCAAGCCCCTCACGGTAACCGGCCGCAAGGGCAAGCTTACGAATACGGGCACGCGCGCCGGGCAGGCCAACAGCGGCCAATAGCACCGATTCCCCGCAGCGCATCGTGGAGTGATCCCTGACCTCAATCCCGGCAATCCTCTCACCCAGCCGCCGCGGGCTCACTTCATAGAAGCACCCGATGGGCACTGAATTTTCAGCAAGATGCCGTGCCAGGCGCTTGCCGACAGGCCCGGCTCCGGCTATCTCCACCCCTGATTTTGCCACCTCCGGCACCCGTGCGAGGTAATGTGCCTTGGCCCTTGAGAACATGTCCGCGGAATACCGTAGCGAGGCCCGCGTGAGTCTGTTCCCTGAGTCATGCCAGTCGAGCAACGCCTGCTGGATATTGAGAAACTGATGCCCTTCCTCCAGCAAGCGCAGCCAAAGGTCATAATCCTCAGCCCATTCCGGGTCACTGAACCCGCCTGCTGACTCCAATACATCAGCCCTGACCATTGAGGAGGGATTGACCAGGGGGCTGTCAATGAAACGCTCTGCAGCCAGTTGCTCCGGGGAGCTGAGACTGTTGACCCAGCGCACATGCTCGGCAAAGCCCCTGCCCGGGTCGGATTGCGGTGCCCCGATGAGCCTGACCCCCGTGCCACAGCCGGCAAGGTGCCCCTGCTGGTCGAGGACCTCAACCTGGCGGGCAATGCGCCGGGGGCGGCAGACATCATCGGCGTCCATGCGCGCAATCAGTTCCCCCGAGGCGGCCCTGCGCCCCACTTCGGCAGCCACCGCGACACCACGATGTTCTCCCAAGGCAATCCGCACCACCCGTGAATCCATTCGACTGAACCTTCCGGCGATTTCCGTTGAGCCATCCGTCGAGCCATCATCAACAATGATCAGCTCAATGTCAGTGAAGCTCTGTGCAAGGCAGCTGTTCACCGCCCGTTCCAGTGTCCCTTCAGCATTGCGGACCGGCAAGAGGATGGAAACACGCGGCATGATATCAATCCCCAAGCCCGCGTGCCTCGGCCCATACCTCCCCTTGCCCTCCGCAAACAAGGATCATCATCGGCCGGCAACAAACCTCGCAGTCATAGTCAAGGTCGGCCGGCAGCTCATCCACCGGAGGAGCAGCAACCCCGAAGGTCTCAAAACAGGAAGGACATGTCACCGGCAAGAGTTCCATTGCTACTGAGGGAAATCAGGCAGACCCCACGCACCAGTATATCTCTTGTATTCGCCGGCCGGCAACAACACGTAGAGCGGATTGGCGGGTGCGCGCAAGAACCGGATCACCCGCTCCAGGTGATCACGCGCCATTGCCGTACATCCCGCCGTCGGACGGTCCTCACCGCGACGGGTATGAAAGAATATGGCACTACCCATGCCGGGACTGGGCGGGTCGCTGTTATGGCGGATCTCAATCAACCAGTGATAGGCCGGGTCTCCAAGACGCATTCGCTGCTTCTCAAACCAGCCAGGCAGGGGCTTGCCCTCCGCGATGCGAACATGACGGTTATAATAGGGGTTCTTTGGGTCATCCACCCAGGCATCCCGCCGGGTCACCCGGGTATAGGGATAACTCGCACCTGCAGGCAGACGCCTGCCTTCCCCGTAAATCTTCCCGATACGGAAAACCCCAGCCGGCGAACATCCGTCCCCCTCACGCTTGATGCGCGGCCCTTTCCCGGAAAGAAGCCCCCTGCCCCAGGCCAGCCCCTTACGCCCCATTAATACGGCAACCGGCCTGTCCAGAACCGGGCGCCAGGCGGATTTTCCCCTGCGCTCAAAACATTGCAGCCTGCCACGGTGCGACTGCCATGAGTCGGTCACCACCACCACCAACTGGGAAGTCCCCGGACCAATTCCCGGGACCACAGGCAATGCCCCGCCAGCTCTTCCCTTATCCTGGGAGCAGGCCAGCAGCAATGCGGTAATTGTGAATGCAAGCACACGTCTTGCCGACGATGGAACCAGGGCCTGCAACATCACCTACTCTTCCTGTTCTTCACCAAGGGCCTGCAGCAACTTGACATGGATTCCGTCAAACCCGCCATTGCTCAGTACGACCACGGTGTCCCCGGCCTCTGCCAGTGACTTGAGCTTCGTGACGATGGCCTCTGCCCCGGGCTCCATAAATGCCTGCCTTCCCTTCCCTGCCAGGGCCTCCACCACCGCCCCAACATCGAGCAGTTGTCCCTCGGGAACCTTGCCGGAATCCGTGACCGGGCATACAAAGACACCATCTGCCATCGAGAGGGCCTCCACCAGTTCATCCTGCATCAGGTTACGCCTGCTGGTATTTGAACGCGGTTCAAAAAGTGCCCAGATGCGGCTGCCCGGATAACGTTGCCGGATTGCCCCGAGGGTGGCACGTATTGCCGTCGGGTGATGCCCGAAATCATCAATAACCTTGACCCCCGCCTCTTCCCCACGCAATTCCTGCCTCCGGGCAACACCGGAAAACCCGGCCAGTGATCCGGAAAGCTGCCCCTCCTCAAGGCCGACAAAACAGGCAGCACAAAGTGCCATCGCGGCATTGCGGACATTGAACTCACCATCCATGGGAATCTCACAACGAATCCCGTGAACCGTGAACCGTGAAATTCCAGGGCCGTATTCCACATCCGTGATCCGCCTCTCACACTGCGCATCAAATCCCACGCGCAGAACCTGTGCATGACAACCTTTAGCCACTTCAAGGGCATGTTCATCATCACCGTTTACAAGCACCGCGCCATTGCCCGGCACAATGTTTAGCATATTGCGGAAACTCTTCTTGATGGCATCGAGATCCTCGAAGATGTCCGCATGGTCAAACTCGATATTGTTGATGATGACCACCTCGGGAAGGTAGTGGACAAACTTTGAGCGCTTGTCAAAGAACGCCGTGTCGTATTCATCCCCCTCGAGGACAAAGAATTCCGATCCACTGAAACTGCACCCCCTGCCGAGGTCCCGCGCGATCCCGCCAATCATGTATCCCGGGTCGCGCCCGCATGCGCGTAGCAGGTGGGCAAGCATCGAGGCCGTGGTGGTCTTGCCGTGCGTGCCGGTAACCACCAGGTTGCGACGCCCCCAGAGAAACTCATCCTTGAGCAACTGCGGCAGTGAAGTATAGGCAATCCTGCGCTCAAGGATCGCCTCAACCTCGGGGTTACCGCGGCTCATGGCATTGCCGATCACCACCATGTCCGCCTGCGGGGGAATATTTTCCGACGCATACCCCTCCGCGATAACGATCCCCTTCTCCTTGAGGAAACCGGCCATGGGCTCATAGACATGCTCATCGGAACCACTGACAACACATCCCCTCTCCTTCATGGCAGCGGCAACAGCGCCCATCGCTGTCCCGCAAATGCCCACAAAGTGAAAATGGCGACAATCGTTATCCTCTGCCATGCCCCATTCACTAGGCGATCTGGGCCTGCCTGCAAGGTGAACTTGAATATCCCCCCCAAAGAGTATGAAAATAGAACCATGACTGTTAACTCCCTGGCAAGCCAGGCGCCCTTTACCACTGCGGATGGCTCCACCATCCGCAGTATCCTTGACTCCACCAACGCACCGGTGGAAAAACAAAGCCTTGCCGAGGCCGGTTTACCTCCTGACGGGGCAACCCAGAGGCACTACCACAGGAAAAGCGAGGAACTCTACTTTATCCTGGAGGGGCAGGCCACGATGGAAATCAACGGTGAGACCAGGGAAGTCTCTCCGGGGGATGGCATCCTCATACCCGCCGGGGCATGGCACCAGATCCACGCTTCGAAGGATACCCCGTTGCGCTTCCTCTGCTGCTGCTCTCCTCCCTATTCACACGAAGACACATACCTTGCATAAATGGTGCCGTTCCCGGGCAAGGGAACCTTTTCTACTGCTTGTCTTTCTCAACAAGCATCACGCGCAGGGGAATACGGGTGAGAATTTCCCCGTCCGCGGTGACATCGATTGAAAACTGGCCAACGCTGTCAAACCGTAGCTGCTGGATATTGATCACCAGGTTGCGTGTGAGGAAGTAAGCCTCCGCTGGAAGCTTGACCGCGATGCGCGAGCGCAGCGGCGGCATCTTCGGCTTACCGTCATCATCAATAAAGTTGATGGCGATATCATGCTCACCTTCATCCCCTGGCTTAAAGCAAATCCTCAGGGCAATGGCGCATTGCGGGTGAACAACCGGCAACCTCGTTGAACAAATGGTGTCAAAGGTTCCGATAATGCACAGCTTATGGTTATAATCATGCGCTGAATCGCAGAGGGTGGCCACTTGCACGTCCATGGGAAAGAATTGATCGAATGTTTCTATGCTCCGGCTAGCGGTTACGCCTGCCGAATATGGATCGGCCCGAAATCGAGTCCAGAAAAGAACGCCTTGCCCTTCTTGCATTCTCCTCGGGATCCTCCTCCCCCGGTAACCGATGAGTGGATGCAACTGCAGTCCTGCTGTAGCCCTCAAGTTCGCCGCTCTCCTCCTTGATCTTGTAAAGGGCATTAAAAAATTGCCCCACCATCGGGGCTGCCTTGCTGCTGCCGGTGATGTATTCACCCGGATTACCCTCACACACCGCGGCAAAGGCATACTGTGGATCCTCAGCAGGAATAAAACCGGCAAACCATGAAATGTATAGCTGCTCCTGGTTCTGGATCCACTGCCCGGTGCCCGTCTTGCCCGCCATGGTCACGTAGTCATTTCGCGACCCCTTGGCAGTTCCGGCACTGGCATTCACCACATCGACCATCCCCTGTCGCACCAGCGCCAGGTTTTCCGGGGTCAGGTCAAGGGGATTGCGCTCCTCGGCCGGGAAAGACTCCATGACATTATTGTTTAAGTCCTGCACCTGGAGCACGAGCCTGGGCTTGGGCAGGGCCCGGCCATTGCCAATCCCGGCCATCATCTGGGCCACCTGCAGGGGGGTGGCGAGCACCGACCCCTGACCGATCGCGGCATGGGCCACGTAGCCGCCATTGAATGGATGGCCGAACTTTTTCCTGACCACGGAGTCAGTGGGCATAAACCCGTCCTCCTCGGCATTGAGGGGTATGCCGGTCCTGGTGCCAAAACCGAAACGGTTCGCCATGCCGGCCAGGGTATCACCGCCGGTTTGACGGCCAACATTATAAAACCACGTGTTGCATGATCGCATTAATGCCGTGACGACGGTAAGCTCGCCTTCCGGTAATTTTGCCCAGTTATGGAAGAGCTCATTGCCGATTTCCACCGAGGTCGGACAATCCACCAGCGTTGTGCCATCAACCACGCCGCTCTCCAAAGCCGCCAGTGCGACGGAAACCTTGAATGTGGAGGCCGGCGGATACTGCCCCCGGAAAGCACGCGGAAAGAGGGGCAGGTCGGGGTCTTCCTGAAGAGCCTTGAACTCCGCATTGCTGATAGCCGGGATCCAGGTATTGAGGTCATAAGTCGGGCGTGATGCCATGGCATAGATGTCACCGGTATGCACATCCATCACCACGAATGCCCCGCGATCCGTGAAATCCGCCAGTGCCTTTTCCGCCAGTGCCTGCATCGGGGCATCAATGGCCGTGATAACATTCCTGCCGGGCAGGGGCTGGCGCACAATCTCCTCACCAAGTTTCACTCCATTGGCATCAAATAGGTAATTGATACTCCCCGGGGTTCCCTGCAGGTGTTCATCAAAAGTAACCTCAAGACCCTCACGTCCCTCCGTGATCGGCCATAAAGGCTCACCGGAGGCCACCGGGCCGGTAGGCAAGCGCGCCTTTTTACCCACATAGCCAACAATATGACAGGCACTGGCCCCGGACGGGTAATGACGCTGGTAGGTGGGAAACAGTTCGAGTCCTTCGCCGAGTTCATCCTCCAGCGCCTCCTTCTGTGCCTCGTTAAGCATTGACGAGAAAGGCAAAGGCAACCAGCGACGGTTCTTGTAATGGCTAAGGATCCTTCCCTCACTCAGTGTCCTGTCTTCTCCCAACAGGGCAGAGGCAAATTTCATTCGCCCCCGGGCATAGGCAATCACCTTGGCATCATCAGCCCCGGCAAGGTATGGCATTTTCAGGGAGATGAAATAACCCACTGCATTTTGCGCAAGCGGCCGGCCATTACGGTCGACAATCTGCCCGCGGGGAGCCGGAATGGCCTGGATAATAGTGCGGGCTTCAGTGCGGGTTTCCCAGGCCGCACCCAGTTTGCGGGCATCCCCGACAAGGCTGCCCTTGCTTTCCCTCCCGGCAGTGGATAACGGAGGCAGGGGCGGCAATACAAACTCCGGCTTTTTTTTCTCCTCTGCCGGCTGCTCTTCCTGCCCCGCTTCGCCGGGAACGGGGCCGGGTTGCTCGACACCTGTTCTATCAGGGTCTTCCGGAGAAACCGGGAGCGCTTTTGGAATACTGCTATCCGGATCCTTATCTGCGTCGGCGGAACCCTCTTTTTCAGCCGGCTTTGCAGGCTGTGCCTTGGGAGCAGGGTCATCTACCGGGGTAATCTTTTCAGGATCAACCGGCAACGCACGCGGCACCGGCTCACTTTGCACTTCACGAAGACAAAGGCCAGTAATGACAAGAAACGCCAACAGGTGGTTACCCAACACCCTGCAATCATCGTGGCTGAGCGGGAAGAAATCAAGCACCGCCGGGGTCCTGCCCATTGTGGAGGAAATCCAGGATACTCCTTGCCGCCTTCAGGCTGATGCCGCGAATCCCGGCAATCTCTTCCGCGGAAACCCTCTTTAACCGGGCAACCGAGCCGAACTCGCGCAACAATGCCGCCTTGCGGGCATCGCTGACCCCCGGGCAATCATCCAGGATGCTCTCGCCAATGCGCCTTTTCATGAGCAATTGATGATAACCGTTGGCAAAACGGTGGGCCTCATCACGGATACGCTGCAACAATCGCAGGGCGCCGGTATCGTGGGGCAGGGTCAGGGGAGCAGTCGCACCCGGGCGGAAAATCTCCTCGTTTTGCTTGGCCAGGCCGATCACCGGGAGCTCGCCAAGGCCGAGTTGACGCAACTCCCTGAGAGCACTGGAAAGCTGCCCCTTGCCACCATCAACAATAACGAGGTCAGGAAGGCACACATAAGGACGTTTCCTGTCTGCCTGCCCGTCATTATTCTCATTGCCTTTCTCCTCCAGCAGGATCCTTGAGTAACGCCTCCTGACCACCTCGGCCATACTGGCAAAGTCATCCTGTTCCTTGACACCCTTGATCCTGTAACGCCGATAACTGGCATTGTCAGGCACCCCTCCCTTGAAACGCACCATCGATGCCACGATATGGCTGGAGGAAATATTGGAGATATCAAAACACTCCATGACCATTGGCGCTGATGCCAACCCGAGCACATCCCGCAATTGCTCGACATCGGCAAGGGGATCAATCCCGCTACCATTGCCCGGCAAACCGCGCCCCCGGGTAAAGCGCCGTGACGACTGCAGGGTTTTCCTGAAGCTCTCGATCATGTCACGTAACTGGGCAGCCTGTTCAAAATCCTGCCGGGCAACCGCCTCGTCCATGTCCTCCTCCATTTCAGTGACATGGTTACGCCACCCTCCATCAAGGAATTCACAAGCCGATTCCATCCTCTTGAGATATTCCTCCCTGGATACTTTGCCCACACAAGGTGCTGAGCAATTGGCGATGACATCATCATGGCAATGCCGATAGTCGGATTCGCCGGGCACACGGGGCCTGCAGGTGCGCAGACCAAACCTCCTGTTAACCCAGTGCAGTGTTGCCCGAAGTGCACCCGAGTGAGCAAAGGGACCGAAATAACGTCCACCATCATCCTTTCGCACACGCACCAGCTGAAAACGGGGCAACGCATCCGATTCCCTTACCTTCAGAAGAAGGAAGCGCTTATCATCGCGGAAGGAAACATTGTATTTTGGCCTGTATTCCTTGATCAGCTTGACCTCAAGCAGGAGTGCCTCGTGCTCGCTGCGCAGGACATGGGTATCGAAGTCCCTGATGCTTTCAATAAGGGCACGGGTCTTCAGGTCGGAACGCATCCGGCGCGTGGGAGTAAAGTAACTGGCCAGCCGTTTGCGCAGGTCCCTTGCCTTGCCGACATAAATGACACGGTTCAGGCGGTCACGCATCAGGTATACACCCGGCTTGTGGGGCACATCCCTCAACTTGGCCGGAAAATCGACAGGTTCACGCTGATATTCGGTCGACACTGCAGGCTTATTCTAGCCGGGCACAGGGATCCTTCCAGCCTGAAAAGGCCGCCAATAGCGCATAGAAGTGAAATTTGAAAAGCGGTCACACCGGTTGCATATTCAGGTTCATTCAGCCGGTTAACCGCATTTTATAAAACCCATGAGCCTGTTTATCCGAATCTTCCTGGCCAGCATTGCCCTGCTGGGGGCAGCCGGCGCCCAGTCTCCGGCCAGTGGAAACCAGTCAACAGAGCTGACCCTGCTGGAAATTGTTGAGGAGACAGGTTTCCTGATCTGGCCGCTGACAGCACTTTCCGTCATCGCTGTCTTCCTGATTATCTTCTATATGTTGACCATCCGGCGCGGTGCGGTGGTCAGTGACCGGTTCATGAACTCGGCTGATACCCTCATCCGCAAACAGGATTACCTGGGCCTGTTGGAAGTTTGCAACCGGCAGGAGGAATGCATCTCGCGCATCACCGCAAAAACCCTCACGTTCGCAACCAAGAATCCCACCGCCAGCTTTGACGAGGTTCGTGAAGTTACTGAGGCTGAAGGTTCCCGTCAGGCCAGCATCCTCCACCAGAGGATCCAATACCTGGCCGACATAGGCGCCATCGCACCGATGGTGGGGCTGCTTGGCACGGTGATCGGCATGATCAAGGCGTTCCGTGAAATAGCCCAACACAGCTTCGTCGGCTCAAAACAGACCGGACTTGCCAGCGGGGTCTCTGAAGCCCTCCTGACGACCGCCGGCGGGCTTTGTATCGGCATCCCGGCATTAATCTTCTACTCAATGTTCCGGGGCCGGGTCCAGAGACTGGTTTCCGAGCTGGAAGCAGCCGCAACGCACATCATGGCCCTGCTCGCTGCCCAGTATAAGCAGGCCACCTCCCGCACCTCAACAGGAACGCGCACCCGCACATCAAGGTATACCCAGGAAGAAAAAAACGGTAATACCCGCAAAACCTGATCCCTGGCAACAACAGGCGCGCCACATGAAATTTCAATCCCAGTTTGGCTCTGAGCGCACGGGCATTCAACTCGCGCCCATGATTGATATCGTATTCCTGTTGTTGATCTTCTTCATTGTCCTATGGAACTACGCCCGTTTTGAGACCGAGATTGATATCAGCGTTCCGGCAGCGTCCTCCGGTGAAAACCCACAGCGCACTATCGGGGAAATCGTGGTCAATGTGCGGAAGAGTGGTGAAATCGTGGTTGAGGGACTATCCAAGTCAGACCCGGAACTGCTCGGCATGTTCAGAAACATTGTAGAAGCTTACCCTGACCAGGCGGTTATACTGCGCGGCGATCGTGAAGCGGCATTTGACCACATCGTCAGGGTACTCAACGTTTGCCAGCAAGCTGGCATCTGGAATGTTTCCTTTGCCACGTCACCCCCTGAGCCCACGCCTCCAAATAAATGACGGCCACCACTTCCAGCAAGGCAACCGCGGTGCTCCTGGCAGTGATCTTCCTCCAGCATGATGCACGGGCACAGGAGGAAGAAATTCCCCGTGCAAAGCCGGTTATACCAACGGCACCGGAGGCCAATTCCCTCAGCAATGACCGGGAGAAAAGCCTCATCCAATATGCCCATTACATCTACAGCCAGAACCAGTGGGAATTGGCCGAGGCCCAGTATGCCAAATACCTGAAGCAATTTCCCGCCGGCAGTGAAGCCCCGGCAGCAGGTTACCGCATGGCAGAATGCCGCCTGAAACTCGACCAGTTAAAGAAGGCAGAGCAAGCCTATCTGAATGTCCTCAGGAAATTCCGGCAAAGTGACTACGGGGCACCTTCAGCCTACCGGCTCGGGTCCATTTATTATGCCAAGCAACGCTACCGGGAAGCGGCAGGCTACTTTGACATTGCCAGGCAGGAATCAAAGAAGAATGCGATCCGCCTCTCTGCAGCCTACTACCGGGCCAGTGCCTTCCGGGAACAGGGCCTTGTGACAGAAATGCTTTCCGCATTCGAGGACCTTACCGCCATCAAGGACCGCAATCCCTACCGGGAAGCAGCCCTGCTCATCCTGTCCAGGGCCTATGCTGAGCATGACAAGGCAAAGCAGGCACTCAAGGCATTCCTTGAACTGGCCCAGCTCACCGATGAAGACGACATAAAGGGAGAGGCACTGGTAAAGGCTGGACTGATCAGCAACGCGCAGGGAGACACGGATGCCGCAAAGGAGCATCTCCACTCGGCACTGCAGTTAAAGGGGGGCGATGAATGGAAACCGGATGCGCAATTCCACCTGATCAAAATCTACTACACCGAGAAAAACCACGCCCAGGTCGCCGAAATCTACAGCAAGGGAGCATTTGTCATGGCCGAGGAAATCAGGCCGAAGATGCTGCTGATGGCGGCAAATTCGCACCGCCACCTTGAGCGTTATAAGGATGCCATCGGTATCTACAACCTGCTCAGTGAGCATTACCAGCAAACCGGGGAGGCCGCCGAGGCAGAATACCGCAAGCTGCTGTGCTTTTTCAGCATTGGCAGCCGCAACCTGCCGGAATTAATCGACAACTTTGTCCTCTGGCAGCAACAGCGTGATGACTCCAGCAGTCATATTGACCTGGCCTATGTCCTCAAGGCGGAATACCAGTTCAAGACAAGCCTGTTTGCCCCTGCAGGACTGACCTATGACCAGGTTCGCATCGACAATATCCCCGAAAAAATGCGGGCCTCCGTACTCTACAAGAGAGGCTGGGCCCACAACGAAGGCAGAAACCACCCACAGGCAATCAGGGCATTCGGGGACTTCCTGGAAGCCTACCCGGAAGATGCACGCATCTCCAATGCCCTTGCCAAGCGGGCCGTAAGCCACAGGGCAACGGAAAACCTTGAGCCAGCCCTTCGTGATCTGGAAAGCATTATAGCAAATCACCCGGATTCCGAGGCTTCAGAGCTCGCTTATCAGCAAAGCGCGCTGATCCAGGGACAACTCGGAAAATACCGGCAAATGGTTGATAACTACACCATCCTGCTGGAAAAATTCCCGGAGAGTAAGGCCGCCCCGGAGGCCTATTTCTGGATCGGTTGGGGAAAATTCGAGCTCAAGGAATTTGCCGACTCCTCAGCAGCACTGCGCAAGGCACGCGAAATGAATTCGAAGGCATACTTCACGCGCGCAACCCTGCGCATCATACTTGCCGAGTATTCGCTGCAAAACCTCGGGGAAGTCAGGAAGGAGGTCGAGGCACTGCCCGGCAGGGACCACCAGGTCAAGGTGCCTCCACAGGTATACCTTTGGCTGGGCATCAAGCTCTTTGATGCAAGGGATTATCCTGCCGCAGTGAATTACCTGGGGTTGGCCAGCACTCCCCGGCATCCTGAAGCCACACAGGCCGTCGTCTGGAAACACCTCGGCCAGGCCCGGCTCTATACCAAGGATTATGAGGACGCAATCCAAGCATTCAACTTTTACCTCGCCACCAAACAGCCCTCCACCAACCGCGCACGGGTTCTGTATGACAAGGGTGTCTGCCTGCTTGCCCTCGGAAAACATGAAGAAGCAGAAAGTGCAGCCGAGGACGGGCTGACACTTCAGCCCCAAAGCCGCGTTTACGGCATGCTCTGCCTGTTATGGGGTGAAGTGGCCTTGCGTGAGCAACGCTATGAGCAGGCCGTGCAGCGCCTGATCAAGCCGACCTACGCAATCGAGGATGAGCAGATCACCCCCCAGGCAATCCTGAAAAGCGCATACGCCCATGAGCAGCTTGAAGAAGTGCAAAAGGCAGGGAACCTGCGTAGCAGGCTTAAGGAAAAATTTCCCGGCTACACTCATTCCCCCCTTTTCCCGAAACCGGCAGGAAAATCACAGGCAAAGGCCAGCCCCTGACTTCCCCATGGAAAATACCTTGGCCCGGCAGCGGACGGAGCGAATGTTTCCCGGAACCCAATATCATCCTGTGCTTGCAGCCCGCTCCTTGAAGCGATAGGTAGCAGACCCAGAAAGCATGAAAGAAGAAGAGCAATCCCCCGCTTCCACCGACCAGGCAAAGGCAGCTGCTGACCAGGAAAATCCCCTGGCCAACATCATGGTCAATATCCTCATCCCGGTGATCGCTCTCAGCTGGCTGAGCAAGGACGGTGACGTGACAGGCAAGGCATGGCATGTGGGCCCGGTCTACGGCATGATTATTGCCGTCCTTCTGCCAACGGTTTACTTCATCTGGCACTTCATCAAGACCCGGAAGGTGAATTTCTATTCCATCCTTGGCGCGGCAGGAGTCATGCTCACGGGAAGCATCACCTGGTATGCCTGGAATACGGACGGCACCATCAAGGAAAACGCGGCGCTGCTCTTTGCCATCAAGGAAGCAGCGATCCCGCTTTTGTTCGGCATTACCATCCTGTATTCACACTGGACAACGAAACCCCTGGTTGGTGTCTTTCTTCTAAACCCGGACCTCCTGGATATTTCGCGCATCGAGTCTGCCGCCAGGGACAACAACCAGTGGGATGCTTACCAGAAGATCCGCTGGCAGGGAACATGGATGCTGGCAGGCAGCCTGCTTCTGAGTGCTGCCCTCAACTTTTTCCTTGCCATCTACCTGCTTTCCGGGAAGGCGGATCCGGTCAGCTACAATGCCGCCGTGGGCAAGCTTACCTGGGTGGGTTTCCTCGTTATCGGCATCCCGCTGATGGCAATTATGATATCCGGTTTATTCCTCCTGATCCGCAAGATCAGCCAGGTCACCGGACTGCCACGGGAGGAAGTCTTCCTGCCACGCTAGTGGCAGCGGTTAATCAGTCCTGCTGCTTCTGCCTCCTGTTGGACTCCTGCTTCTCCCTGACAAAAACCAACAGGACGAAAGCGCCCAGCGCGCCTCCCGCCAGCGGGGCCAGGGTATCAAGCAGGTCAATAAGGACCTTGGCAAGGTAACCTCCTGCGATGCCGCCAACGCCGCCAAGCAGGATGGTCTTGAAAACCTGCATGCCTTTGCGTTCACCAAGCCACCATGTAAAAAGCCAACCCATTGCGATACCGGACAAGGCATAGATAAGCGGTTCCATGAGGCAACTGTAATCCGGAATGCCTTTTTTTCTAGAAAAACCCCCTAGCCCGCCTTGCCTGTCACCAATCGGCAGTCCCCGTCACTTCATGGTCATCCTTCACGATAATACATCCGTGCGAGCTTATCCGGGCATACCCCAAGCCGATACAGTGTAACGAAAAGCATGTTCTCAAGCTTGCGCCGCCATACCCCGTCCCGGTCAAACTTTCTCCGGGAACTGCGCAATGGCGGACCGATCACCCTGACGCGGACAGCATCACGCAGGCGCGCGGAGAAACGAACGTCCTCCATCAGTGGCAACTCACCAAATCCCCCGAGTTGCTCAAAAACCTCACGGGCCACAAAAACGCTCTGGTCACCATACATGGTACCGACATGGCAGATATAGAGGCAGTGCAATGGCCGCAACCAGCCCAGCCCCGGGTAGAGCGCGGCCAGGTCTTTGAGAAACGCCCCTCCCCCCAGCAAGGGATCCCGGGCAAAAAGGGACAGAAGGGAATTGTAATGAGCCTGCGAGAATTCGGAGTCTGCATGATGGAACACGAGGATATCCCCGCCGGCAACGGCGGCACCGGCATCCAGCTGGGCTCCGCGGCATGGCCTCTCGACATGGACTAATTGCGCACCATGCCTCTCACAAGTTCCTCGCACCTTCTCCCGGTCATCCGAGGCATCGGCAACCACAATCCGGGGACGGGGGGCAAGTGTAGCCAATGTCCCCAGGCACCTGGCAAGCATATCAATGTCATTGCGACAGGGGATGACGAAGCTTACAGCCGGTGCTTTGTTCATCTGGTTAACGGCGAAACGGGACTGATCAACAGCACTCCTTGCCTGCAGGGGCAAATACATTGAGCTTTTCCTTGAGGGCAAAAAACTCGACGGGAGTATGCCCGGCCAATTCTCCATCCACCTCAACGGGAACCTCAATCTCACTCTCAACACGCAGCGAAGGCGCCTGCACGTAGGTAACCCCCTTGACCTTCTCCAGCCTGCCCATGGTAAAGCCAAGCAGATATCGCATGAGAGCAAATCGACTGTGCGAATCAAACACCAGGATCTCCAGTAAGCCGTCATCATTTGAGGCATTGCGGAAAAAACGGAAAGCCGGGCCATAAAGCGCACCGTTACCGATCAGGACAAAGGCCCCCTCCAGCGGTTCATGCCCTTCCGGGAAAACCCTTACCCGTGGTGCCTCTTTGCCGGTCACGGAGAGTGCCGTCATGAAGTAACCCAGCTCGCCGAATTTCTTCTTCCTCTCCCAGGTGGTTTCCTCAATGATCCTGGCATCGAGGCCAACACCGGCAACCTGGACAAAAATCCCGTCATCGAAACCGAATAAATCCACCTTCCTGATATTCCCCTCCTCAATGACCTTCCAGCATGCCTGCAGGCTTTTCCTCGGCAATTCCAGTTCCCGCGCAAACAGGTTCATTGTCCCGGTCGGGAAAATTCCCAGTGCCGTCTCGGAACCTGCCAGGCTGGAAATCACGGCATTGATTGTGCCGTCCCCCCCCGCGGCAGCCAGGGCCCGGCCACCCCGCCGCGCAATGTCGCGGGCAATGTCCTTCACCTCATCGATATCACCGGTCTCAATAAGCTCAATGCGGCTGGACAGAGCCCGAATCTCCGCTGCCGCTTCCTTTCCCTTCTCGCTGTGAGCTGATGGATTGAGAATTACCGGAACCTTGTCCATTTTACACGCTTACCCCGGGGATCACCCCTAAAGGATGTGACTTTAAAGGTTCTCCTCCACAAGCTCAAGCCACTCCTCATCGGATTGCTCCGGGGGACGGGGGTCTTTTCCGGCTTTTGAATACCAGTAGGCCGCGTTGCCAAGGTCACCTTCAAGCACGTGGAGATGGGCATGAATCCAGGACCCCATCGCCGTATGGATATCACTGACGATGTCATGGGCTTGATGCCAGTCTCCTTTCTTGCTCAGCCAAAGGGCACGCAACTCCCCGGAAATATCCGGCGGAGGCTGGCTTTCCAGGCTGATGGATTGGAGCATTTGTGCAGCAGAATCAAAAATCATATGAGGGTATCGTCCCGGAAATTGCGATATTTGACAAACGCTTTTATTACCGGCCCGAACCGGGGAAAGGCGCCCCGGAAAAAAGTGATTACTTGAAGAAAAAAACCTTGTGAATTCTTTCACAAGGCTGATCCTCGATTAAATCAACGGTGAATCAGGACGACACAAAACCCAATATCAAAAACGAGGAAAGTGCCGGCATTCCAAAGGGGCTTTTGGTGCCGTTTGAGCTGGTTGGCGGAAAATTGTCCGAGGTGGATGAATTCATTCGTGCCCAGGCTCACGCCTTCGACCCCGGTGTCGAAGGCTACATCAGTTATGTCTGCGAGATCAGCGGCAAAAGGATACGCCCTGCCCTCTCAATCCTTGCCGGCGGAGCCTGCGGGCAAGCCGGGCGACCGCAGGTCAAGATCGGCACCGTCATCGAACTCGTTCACCTTGCCACCCTTGTCCATGACGACATCATGGACGGGGCGCAACTGCGCCGTGAAATGCCCACTGTCAGCGCCAAGTGGGGATCAACACTCAGTGTATTGCTTGGTGACTGCCTGTTTGCCCGGGCGCTGGAAATGGCATCGGAATTCGAGGACAACACAATCAGCCAGCGCGTGTCCTCGTCAGCCTCTGCAGTGTGCCAGGGGGAAATCCTGCAGACACAGCGACGCTTTGACCTGAACCTTACACACGAGGAATATTTCCGCATTATCGGGATGAAAACCGGCTCCCTCTTCGCCACAGCCACCGAGCTGGGTGCCCGCCTCGCAGGGGCGGATCAACCGACACAGGAAAACCTCAGGGACTTCGGGATGAAAGTCGGCATTGCCTACCAAGTCTATGATGACTGCCTCGATTTGGTCGGCAAGGAGGAACTGGCAGGCAAGACACTGCGCACAGACCTTGCCAAGGGGAAGCTGACCCTGCCGGTACTCAACCTGATCGCCTCATCCACCGAGTCCCAGCGCGAGAAACTTAATAAACACCTGCTGCTGCAGGAGCCCATCGATGTGGATACACTTGCCGGTATCGCAGATTATGACGGTTCCATTGACCAGGCAACGGCTACCGGGAAGGAAATCCTCGCGGAGGCAGACAGGCACCTTGAGTGCCTGCCGGAAACCGAGTATTGCGATGGACTCAGGCAGGTTACCGGTTACCTCGGCTCCCTGCTTGATACCTGCCTGAGCTAGTCTTCCCGCCACAGGCGCAGCAGCACATCATGATCCACCCGACCGCCATTATTGAGAAAGGCGCAGAGATTGATGATACAGTTGAAGTCGGCGCCTACGCCATCATCTCCGGCGCGGCAAGGATCGGTTCAGGTTGCAGGATCGGGGCACATGCCCAGTTATACGGCAGGCTTGAAATCGGCCCGGAAAGCTCCATTGGACCTGCAGCCATTATCGGCGGAGACCCACAGGACCTGACCTTTGACAACACACTTGAAAGCGGCGTGAGGATAGGCAGCGGAAACGACCTGCGTGAGCAGGTGACTGTCCACCGCAGTACTGTCGGCGGGGGCTGGACAGAGATAGGCAACGACAACTGCCTCATGGCGGGCAGCCATGTCGGTCATGACGTGACCATCGGCAACCGGAATGTCATCGCCAATAACTGCCTGCTGGCAGGATATGTGCGCATTGCCAACAACGTCTTCCTTGGCGGCGGATCCGCCTTCCACCAATTCGTTCATGTCGGCGAGCTGAGCATCACGCAGGGCAACAGCGCGATCAGCAAGGACATTCCCCCCTACTGCATTGCCAGCCAGCTCAATAACCTCTCAGGCCTGAATGTTGTCGGCATGCGCCGAGCCGGCATTGAGCCAGAGACCCGCAGTGAGATCAAGCGGGCCTATCGGGCCGCCTTCCTCTCGGACATGCCGCTTGGCCTGGCTTTGGATAAAATTCAGCAACAACAATGGGGAGAGGCTGCCTGCCACTTTATCGACGCCCTTGCCAACCCGAGCCGCAAGGGCACTTGTTTCCCCAGCATCAGGCGGAAAACACGTAAACCCTGAAGCCGGGCCGCAAATGCAAAGGCTCACCTTTTCGGAAGATGGATCAGGGGGGAGAGGCTTATAATCACGATAATTTCCGGTATTTTTAGTGAAAAAAGTAAGTTTTCAATTAGTTTTACTACCGACACAAGTTCGACTACTTTACATTGAACCTTTGCGGTCATTCCACCTTTGGTAATTAATTCCATATTTCGGTTAATGCGCTCACTGTCAATAGTTTGCGCCTTTTCTCTATCCCCTTTGACTGTGGCTGATGCCCAGCTGGACTCACTGGGGGGCAAAAAGGGGGAAGCCATTAACATCGACAGCGACGAGACGGATTACGATCACACTGCCGGGATTGCCACTGCCAGGGGCAATGTCCATATCACTTACGGGGACACCGAAATCCTTGCCGGAAAGGCCGAATACCACATCGAGAGCGGGGATATCCACACCGAGGACAATGTCTCCATCTTCAAGGGCGAACTGGCTTACAAGGGAAATGCCGCCATATACAACATCAATACCGGAAAGGTAACGGCCAACCACCTGAAAAGCGGCAAGGCTCCGCTTTTCTACGAGTCGGATTCCTTCAATACGCAGCTTCAGAAAATGGAGAGCATCTCGATGACATCATCGATGTTCACCACCCATGACAGCGTCAATCCCAACTACAGGATCAAGGCGAAAAAAGTCGACATTGTCGGGCTGGATAAGCCCAAGCACCAGCAACGCATTATTTTCAGGAACATGACCGTCTACGCCGGGAACACCCCGGTCATGTGGCTGCCTTACCTTTCCCAGCCCCTGGATGCCGAGCAGGGCTATCACTTTGTTCCCGGCTACCGCAGTAACTGGGGAGCTTTCCTGCTCAACCGTTACGGGATGATGCTCGGCGAGCATACCCTGGCCACCTACCACCTTGACCTGCGTTCCAGCAGGGGAGTGGCCGGAGGCGTGGACTTGAAGCTGGTCAAGGAGCGGGAAAACAAGCACTTCGGCAACCTCAAGGTCTATTACACCAACGACAATGACCCTTCACAAACCCACAACAAGAGGGTGCGCAAGGCACAGGTCGACCCGGACCGTTACCGCCTCAACCTCCAGCACCGCATCTACCTTCCCGGGTCAGAGGATAAAACCATCTACCTTGACCTCGATATCAACAAGATCAGTGATGCTTTCTTCTATGAGGACTTCTTCCCGGACGAATACCGGGTCAACCCGCAACCGGACAACCTGATCAGCCTCCAGAAAATTTTCCCGAGGGGCAGTGCCAGCCTCTGGACACGTTTTCAGGCAAACGACTTCTACCGCACCACAACCCAGCTCCCGGAGCTGGCACTTGATTTTACGACCCAGCCCATTGGCAACTCAGGCCTCTACTATACCGGGTCAACCAGTGCCGGTATCTACAATGAAAAACTGGGATCCATTGAGCGCGACAAAATGCTTACCGAGATCGAAAAGCTCGAGGCAAGAGTGGCCGGCTCTAACGATAAGGTGCCGGAACGGATTCGTGAACTCAGCCTGATTGAAGCGGAAAGCATGCTTGGCAGGCTCAAGTCACAGGCCAACAATGAAACCGGGTTCACCCGGCTCGACACCTACCACCAGGTCTCAGCACCTCGTGCCTATTTCGGCTGGCTGAATGTCAACCCAAGGGCCGGTTTCCGTGCCACCTCATACAGCGACGTTGAGGGGGGTGGCGACTCCGACACGCGCACCGCTTTCCACCTGGGTGTTGACACCTCATTCAAGGTTTCCAGGGACTATGCGGATTTCAAGCTGCCCAGGCTGGGCATCAACGGCATCAGGCACGTCGTGCAACCCTATTTGAATTATTCATTTGTGGCATCTGATGAACTCAACTCTGACATCGGCAAAATTGACCGCCTGGTCCCGAGCACAAAGCTGCGCCCCATCGACCTGGCCCACTTCACCGCCACCGACAGCATTTCCGACTGGAACATCATCCGTCCCGGTGTTTCCCAGCGTTTCCAGACACGGCGTGATGGCAATGCCTTTACCTGGCTGGAGCTCAACTCCTACCTGGATGCCTACATCAAGGATCCGGAGTATGACCGTGACTTCTCAAATGTCTACAATTCCGTGACATTCAAGCCCGTGCACTGGGTCTCCCTGACGCATGAGTTCGGTTTACCGATTCTCGCTGATGACCCCTTTGACTACAAGGAGTTCAACACCCGGCTGGCCTTCATGCCATCTGAAAGGTTTGAGTTTTCTATCGGGCACCGTTACCTGAAGGACCACCCGCTCTTCCAGAACTCCAACCTGCTCGACTTCCGCGCCTATTACCGTGTCAATGACAGGTGGGGGCTCAGTGCACGTCAGCGCTACGAGTTTGATGACGGCACCCTCGAGTATCAGCAGTATACCGTCCATTACGACCTCAACAGCTGGACTGCCGGCCTTGGGGCCCTGATCTCCGACCACCGTTCAGGAAGTGATGAGTTTGGAATTGTGCTGACACTCACCCTCAAGGATCTTCCCTCATTGAGCATTCCTGTCGGCCTGACGCCCTCGCACTAGGACTGCCGGCAACTTCCCGCCTGCCCGCCTGATTGTATCCGCACGCGCACAACCCCAGCTCATTGAACCTGCAAACCATGGCAAGCAATGGCCAGTAAACATACCCGGCGCATATGTGCTGCGATCCTGCGTGACTGGGAGGAATCCACCACCTTTATTGACAGGATCATCGAGCGGCACTGCAAAAAGGCGGACCTGGATACGCGTGACCGTGCCTTTGTGCAGAACATCACCCTCGGCGTGATCCGCAACCTGTCCCTGCTTGGTTTCTGGATTGACCTGCTGCGCAAGGGGAAAACCGGCAATGAGGAACAACGCCTGCTTGAGCTCGGCCTTTACCAGGTTCTCCTTATGCGCGTTGCCGACCATGCGGCAGTCAATGAAACCGTTGAATTGGCCCGTCCCCGGGCCCGCGCCATGATCAATGCAGTGTTGCGCAGGGCAATCCGCGAAAGGGATGAGATATTGGCTAAAGCCGAGGCCCTGCCCCCCTTTCAGCGCCACTCGATGCCTGAACATATCTACACGCGCTGGGAGAAAAACTTTGGCGCGGACAAGGCGGCGCAGCTGGCAGAATGCGCTGCCAGGCCCGCCTCCCTGTGCATACGGTCAAATCCCCTGCGCGGCGGATTGACAACCCGGGATCTGGAGCAAAGCCAGGCATCCCCTGTGGATAACCATCCCGGTTTCTACCAGGTGGAAACGCTGCCCCTCGAGGCCCTTGCCAGCGGGCGTTGCTATGCACAGGATCCCTCTACCGCAACAGCGCCAGGACTGCTGGCACCGAGGCCGGGCGAGCGCATCCTGGACGCCTGTGCCGCGCCGGGTGGCAAAAGCGCGATCCTTGCCGCTGCCATGGAGAATTCCGGGGAAATCATTGCCGTGGATGTTGCCGGCGCGCGCAGCGAGCGCCTGCGGGAGAACATGACAAGGCTGGCAGCGGACAATGTGACCGTGGCGGAGATGGATCTCCTTGCAGAAGGAGACATTCCCGGCCATTACAGGGCAAGCTTCGACCGGATCATTATCGACGTGCCATGTTCCAACACCGGGGTTTTGCGTCGCCGGGTTGACGCACGCTGGCGCTTGATGCCCGGCTTTGAAAAACAGATGGCTCAACTTCAGTCACGGCTTCTTCTTGCCGTGCTTGCCTTACTCAAGCCTGGCGGAAAACTGGTCTACAGCACCTGCAGCATTGAGCCTGAGGAAAACAGCGGGGTGGTTGCGGGCATTGTCGAGGCACACCCCGATCTCAGGGTCATTGAGGAAATGACACTGATACCCTCTGCCATCCACGACGGTGCCTATGCAGCCCTGCTTGGACCGCTTGCCGATGGCTAAAAGCGCCATTAAGCTT
>CACIUL010000011.1 GCA_902589825.1 uncultured Verrucomicrobiota bacterium | reverse complement strand
CTCGGTAACCGCCTTGATATATGTCCGGAACAGCCCGTTGATCACCTCTTCCCCATCCGGCCCGCAATGCTCAATACTGGCCCCAAAAATCCGGTGTTTACAATGCTCACTCCAGGTCTGGGCAATGCACTCAAGTTCCACGTCCGTGGGCTCACGACGCATCTCCGCTGCGTAATAGAGCTGTATCTCGATCATGTCCTCGATCGAGAGGGACAACTTCATGTCCTCACTGAGCTGTCCCAACCCCTCCGGGTCCAGGTCCCGGATCGAAATTCGACGAAAACTCTCGGCAGGCAAATCAGGCGACATCACGGTCATTGGCTTCAGTCACACTCCAGACATGAATCGCTGAGTTGCATATATCACGAATCAATCGGTCAGGGGATACCGCCCCCCCGGCAAAGATATAAATTCGCTGGGTAATGTTCAGGGATATGATCTCGATATTCCTGTCCCTTGCACCACGGTGACTGGTAAGGATTGCCTCCTTCTCCAGGTCAAGCGCCCCGGGCTTCATGCCGTAATCAATAAAAAACGCAAAGTCGGCAATGGCGGGCTCGCCCTCAAAGCTCACCTCTTCAGCATAGCTGTCCACCAGAGTGGACCTCACAAACTCCTGCGCATCCTCGGCAGAACCTTCATACTCCAGTTCATAAACCCTGGTCTTCTGGTAAGTAACACCGCCCCCAATGGGCGTATAGACCAACTTGTCGGCATCACCCCTGCCGTCAAATTTGCCCATTACCTCAGTTATCAGACTGGCCATCACCTTTATCAGTCAAGCCCATTGAGTTCCTTGAGATCATCACGCCAATTGGCCGCGCTATAAAACGCAACCTCCCGCCTGCCACAATCCTCAAGTGCCTGTGTCACATCTGACCCATCCTTGCGCCCGAGAATGCAGTCCTTGATGAGGTTCATCTTTTCCACCTGGATGGCCAGAAAATCGCTGTCCACTTCCGGGTCGCCCGGCACATCCCCTGAAGCCTGTCTGGAGCGCAAAAGGTCCACAAAAGGAACACCCTCAACCCGGGCATCGTTCTTGGCTTCACCCACTGCGCTGAGCCAGTCGGCATGCGCAATCTTGTAATAGTCACGCATAGCCTGCTTGTTGTAATGGATAACGAAGCGGTCATCGGCGTCATTTAATATTGAAGTGGCCCGGAAAGAGTCCGTATCAATGGTATCGACAAAGACCAGGTCTTCCCCATCCCTTGCAAATTCCCATTTCAGGTCCCAAAGCTGCAGCCCCATCTTCTCGACCAATACCCTCACGGCCCATCCCCCGAGCACAGCCAGTTTACCCATCTCGTTAAACACCCCCGCATCAAGTCCCGACATATTAAGCGCTTCCTGCTTGGTTACTGCCCGGTCCTCAGGCTCATACTTGCTGGTGAAGTCCACAATGGGAGTAGATAGGTATTTCCATGCCTGCAGTTCGCCATCACTACCAAGCTCTCTTTCAAAATTACGCTTCTGAGCATCCTGAAGCTTCAGGTATTTGCGGAACACTGAGCTGCCGCTGGTGATGCCAAATCGGACAATGCACTCAAGGGGAACCACATTCCTGTCGAGGTTCCTGAACTTGCTGTAATCATACACGGAATGCCTGAGAAAAGAGGAAAGCTCCGGCTTCTCGATCTTGTACCTTCGAACAATGTTATAGGCACTCTCGTTATCAGGCAGTCCTTCATGCGCTACCTCTCCGCTCTGCGCATCAACCATACCGCAGTGATGGGTAATTGCCCCGTCACTGGTCAACTTTTCAATCGTCCCCTCCAGCAAAATCTTGCGCACGGAGTCATCAAGTCCCTCGGCAGACTCAACGGCAGCCTGCACCTCCTGCCAAGTCTCACTCTTGGCCAACCCTGAATAGAGAACATGCCGGAAAACGGCGCGGGCAACGTCACTCCCCTCAATGGAAAAGATTGTCCCCACATCAAAGACGGAACCCCCGGCAGAAGTTTCAGTCACCATGTAGTCGGGTTCATCAGGAATTGCGTAAAGGCGCTGTACCGAGCCCTCATAAAATGGCTCGCGCAAATGATCGAGTGGAACTTTACTAATGAGGGAAGCGGGATTAGCCGTCTGATTGGTCATGATGATATATTGATGGCGAGAATTAGCCCACTGGAGCAAGATGTCACGCAAAAATAGTTAAGGAGTCTTTAATTAAAAATACTTGTCACAAAGAGCTGAAAACCGGTGGATTTTTACAAAATAACACGCCCTATCCTGTTTCGACTGGACCCTGAAAGGGCGCACAACTTAACAATGACCGGGTTGCGCATGATTACCCGGTTAAGGGCCGAGCCTCTGCTCAACCCGGGCATCACCACAGAACCTATTGAGGTTATGGGTATTCAGTTTCCAAACCGGGTTGGCCTTGCCGCCGGCCTCGACAAGGCCGGAAACTGTATATCCGCGCTGGGCGCCATGGGCTTTGGCGCCATTGAAGTGGGAACCATCACGCCACGGGCCCAAGATGGAAATCCTAAGCCTCGCCTTTTCCGGATCAGGGAACGCGAGGCCATCATCAACCGGATGGGCTTTAACAATCCCGGGATCGATGCAGCCCTGGAAAACATCACCCTTTCAAGAAAAGGCTTCAAGGGCGTCGTGGGAATCAACATTGGCAAGAACAAGGTTACCGAGAACAGCCGTGCCATTGATGATTACCTGGAATGCTTCCGGAAAGCCTACCCGGTTGCCGACTATATCGCCGTTAACATCTCCTCTCCGAATACCGCCGGCCTGAGGGACCTTCAGGACCCCGAAGCGGCGGAGCAGCTCCTACGCCGCCTTAAGGATGAACAAGCCCTAATGCATGAGGAACACGGCAGGTATGTCCCCTTTGCCGTAAAGATCGCCCCCGATATCCAAAGCGGACAAATCAAGGGTCTTACCGAACTTTTTAACGCTTTAAGAATGGACGCGGTAATTGCAACAAACACCACCATATCCCGTGAGGCCGTTGACGGATTGCCACACTCCTCGGAAAATGGAGGACTGAGCGGCAATCCCCTTGCGGAAAAAAGCACCGAAGTAATCGCCGCACTCCATGGCGACCTTGACTCGTCCATTCCGATTATCGGTGTGGGCGGGATAGATAGTGTGGAATCTGCCGCTGCAAAAATCGCGGCAGGCGCCAAGCTTGTGCAGGTTTACACGGGACTGATTTACCGGGGGCCAGCCCTGGTCAGGGAATTACTGGCCGCAAGCCTCTAGTCCGCTCTCATCGTGGCCCTGCCTGCCCATGACCGGAGCCACTAGTCAACCTGACTGGTCTTTTCAGCTGTCGGGAAGTTGTCAGGCACCGGAATGGTGACTTTCCCCGTTGCCACCCACTCACAAGAACGCGCAACAAGGGTCAGGAAACCCACACATTTCATTGCAGGATCGGTCTGGGCCTTCCCCTTGCTCACATGGCCAAGGACATTGGTCACTGCCTTGCCCTTGCCAACAGGGATCCACCACAGCATCGGCTCATGGACACCGGTGCCCCTTTTTTCCTTCGCGGAAAAGGCAGTCGCAAGGATCCTCATATCCTCACCCGGTCCACGCTGTCCATGGTAGAGCTCATCCCTGGTGTGCAGCCAATCAATCGGCATTCCCTTGGTGATGGGATGATCCGCCTCACGGATTTTCACCACATATTCATGCTGGGGACCATGACCTGCACCGGGTCCCTTGCCCACCTCCATTCGCAGTACCTTGCCCACCTCATCAAGATAAACCCGCGCACCGTCCTTGTTACCCCGCCAGAGCAAACCGGTGGCCTTCTCAAATTCTTTCCACCCGTTATGCGCATTATTTGCTGCGTGTACATTCACCAGTCCCCCGCCCTCATTGAGGAATTTCTCAAATGATGCACGCACCTCGGCTGGTTGCCATTTTGGCCCATTGTAATTACTCAAGACGACGTCGCATGATGAGAAGTCCGGCTTGAAAACCTCCCACGCCTGAGCATTTGCCCCACGCGGAGGGGTTGTGGCAACACTGACCGTAAACTTACCGCTCTTTTCAAGCTGACTCTTCAGGAACGGCGTCGTCCCCTTCCAGTCGTGATTGTTTTGCCCGTCAATGATCAAAACTCGGATCTTGGCATCACCGGACTTGGATATACCCAGCCCCGCCACTCCCAAAAGAACGGCAGCGGCAAGAAATAACGGAAGGAAGCACTTGTGATTCATAGCAAACAACTATTCGCCGAGTGCAGGCACGCTGACAAGTGCAAAGAAGACTAAGACGGATTCTGGCAGAATTCGATCCAGTAACCGTCAGGATCCTCAATATAAATCTGGTAGGCTCCATCCGGCCTGGTCTGGCGGGGAGTATGCACAATCTGCCTCTGCGCAAGGAAGGATTCCGCCGCATCCATATCCGCAACCCCGAGCGCAAAGTGACTCCCCCGCGTTGCGGAACTCACTGCATCCGCACGGCCTGAGATCAGGTGCAATTCCTGGCATTGACCCAGCCGATACCAGGCGCCTGGAAAGTCAAAATCGGGCCTGTCTATTGCCTCAAGGCCGAGTTTTTCACCGTAAAAATTCATGCTTATGCCCAGATCGGCTACATGGAGGGCAACATGGTTCAGGTCCTCTGTCTTCATGGTAAGTAAGCTTTCTATATTCTAATCGTAATCCCCGCTCTCCTGCATCTTGGTGATCGTTGCATCAAGAAGGGCTATATAGCCATCAATATCCAGGCTTGCCTCCTCGGGTTCACCCCTCACCTCATATAACCATCCTTCAAGGTATGGCGAAGAACGCACGATACATGCATCAACCTCCAGCACGGGGTTGCCTGTGGAAAATTCCCCATGCATCACGCTGAAAACGTCACTGGCTGCCTTAAATCCCTCAACCGTGCCAATCGATTGGCCCGGCTCAATCACTTCCCCCTCAGCAACATTCCACTGGGCCTCAACAAGTTCACCGAGCATCCTGGTTGCAAACTTGGTAAAGCCTACCCTCCACGTGTCCTTTGCGCACCCCTCGCCGGACATCCAGTAATGGGAACGGGAATACCTGAAGTTCTCAGGAAACCTTGCCGAAAAACGTGCATGCTTGAAACGACGGTAATCCATAACGCGTGACTATTCGGCAGAAACAAGGCAGAGTTGCGAACAAATTACAAGATGAGATTAATGGGATGTAAGAGATGAGCCGTTACTTTGATCATAATGCCACGACCCCCATATCGGCTGCCGCCCGTGACGCATGGCTGCAGGCATCGGAAAAGTTCTGGCACAACCCAAGCAGCCTTTATCCCGGGGCTGGAGCAGCATCGCGCAGGCTTGAAGACGAAAGAGAAAAGCTTGCCCGATTACTTGGAGTGGATGAGGAAGAGGATTCCGGGATTATTTTTACCTCGGGGGCCACTGAAGGCAATGAAGCCACCATTGCCTACTTTGCCAGGACCCGTCCTTCAACTTGCTGCTTGATCTCCTCCATTGAACACCCTTCGGTTGACGCACCAGCAGCCCGGCATTTTGACAACCGGGTCATCAAGCTCCCGGTCACCCCTGAGGGTATCGTATCCCTCCCCGAGCTAGAGAAGGCCCTTGGCCGGGGAAACATCTCCCTTGTGTCGATCATGGCGGCAAACAACGAGACAGGGGTCATTCAGCCTTTTGCCGAGATATCAGCCCTTTGCCGGGCAAAGGAAGTCCTGTTTCACTGTGATGCTGTCCAGTGGTTCGGCAAGCATACCGCGGCAGATATTACTGCCGCGGCAGACATTGTCGTTGGCAGTGCCCATAAATTCGGTGGCCCCAAGGGAACCGGTTTTCTGAGGACAGGCCCGATGGCCCGCACCCTGGCCATGCAAACAGGTGGCCCACAGGAACACGGCAGGAGAGCCGGGACAGAAAATCTTCCGGGTATTTCTGCAATGGTCAGTTCCCTTGAGGAAGCCTCTGCAAAGCTCAGCCAATGGGAAGGTCAAGCAGAGCAGCGGGATCTACTTGAATCCACCATCACTTCCAGCCTTCCGGGAACCATCATCGTTGGCAAAGATTCAAGGCGCCTGCCAAACACCTCCATGCTGATTATGCCGGAGGGAAGGAACCTGAAATGGCTTACGCGACTTGGCCGCATGGGTTTCTCAGTGTCCACGGGATCCGCCTGCAGTTCCGGCAGCGCTGACGGCTCCCATGTCCTCAGCGCCATGGGATTAAATACTGCCGAAATCAACAGGGCACTGCGCATCAGTTCCGGCATAGCAAACGATGCCGGCCAATGGGCTTCCCTGGCAGCAGCACTGCAGGAAGTTTCACGCAGTATGGACCAGGGAACAACGTCACCGGGTCAATCCATCCTGTAGGTGATACGGAGCAGTCCTGGAAACCACTTCTTCCCGGCCTAAGGAAAATATCAATTAGGGGCACTGGCACGACCTGCCCTGCCCAAGCCGACACGGAGAAACACCGGAAAATGATCCATGCTTCCTGCCTGCTCGCCCTGCAATACAGAATAGCCTGTAACCGGCATCTTGGGATCAACAACCATCCACGAACTGCGCCGTCCCAGAGAGGAAGTAGCCATATCCCTGGAACCCGGGTCCTCTCCCATGAGTCCCAAGGCACGCCAGGTGGCAAGGTCAGAGGCGATGGAATCACTCACCAGCGGAGCCAGCAATGTCCACGAGCGGCTGGTATCGATATTGAAGTCCCCGGTAATCACTGTCTTTTTCTTCATGTCCCTGAGCTCATGCAGTATCCATTCAACCATGGCTCGCCGCTGACCGGAATTGCGCCCGGGACTCCCATGACAGCTGACAAACTGCAGCAGCCCCTTGTGAGTGTTGATTCTCAGAACTGTCGGGCCGCCATATTCCATGGTGGAAAGCGGAGCGTTCACCTCGCCACCAATCCGGCTGAGTATAGCCGTTGATTTATCACCTCCCGGAGATCTTCCCCCCTTCCATTCACCTCCAAGTCGAGCAGTCAACATGTTCAAAAATTGTCCGGATGAAACCTCCTGCAGGCAAAGCACATGCACACCGTGCCTCTTGGCCACATCGGCAATCTGATCGATATCTTCTTCTTTACTGCCGGAAAAAAAGGGGGCACCTCCCCCCAGGTTCCAGGACATCACCCTGATATCATCTTCCTGTGAAACGGCAAAAGGATAAGCAGCAACCTCGACTGCAGGGGGAAGGGTTAAAAGCCTTGTGCAAATAACCAGTAAAAGCACGACGGCAAACAGACCGCTCTTTAACCCGGCATGACGGCCAACACACCAAAAAAAAGCCACCGCCGAGACAAAAGGCGCAAAGGTCAACACAGCGCCAATGGGCGGAAAATCCAGCAATGCGGCAGCAAGGCCAACCAGAAGCAGGGATGTCACCCAGGTGCAGAGAAACAGAATGCCGGATACAATCCAACCGTCCCTCGATATCACCCGGGAAAACAGGTATCCCGCCCCTTGCCAGGCGATGGCAACAAATACAAGGGCAATCATGTTAAAGCACATTGCCAATGCCCACCATGATCCCAGTTCATCTCGCCCCCTAGCCGAGAAAATCCCCAGTATTGTCGCCACAAAGACACCGGCACAAAAGCCAAGCGCCACGCGAATGCGCCAGTGGGAATCCTTTGACCGCCCGCCTTTCAAGTCTAGCAATAGCTCACTGGTGATTTCCATTTTGGCAATTTACCGTAATGTCCGCTTTAAGTCAGCGGCAATACACGCCCGTGAAAACAGTCATCCTCAACACTCAAGGCAAAAAACTCCCGGCGTCCACGCAAGAGTGCCCCATCCTGCCTGCAAAACGGAGAGCATCTTCAATCAAAGTTTCTCGTAAGTGCCCTCATCACGCTTCTCAAGCACAGTGAATCCCGCGGACTTGGCGCTCGAAACCGACAATGGCTTGGTAAGCTTTGGACTGCTTACACTTGAAACAAGCTTGCTGACCGCAGCGCCACACAGGGGACATCCCTCCAGCGGCGCCCTGTCAACGGGACGCCGCAATTCGAACCCTTCCGAGCAAATCCTGCAACCCTCACCGGGGGGATCCGCTATGTATTCGTAGAGCGGCATGTTATGACGTTTATCAATCCGCTTATCATACCTTGATATACTTCACCCGTCTTTTAAAGTTTCCACGGGAAACCTTTGGGCCGTATACAAGGTTTGTTCCCCCTGATATTATTGGTCTCTTACCAACTTGACTTGGTAATACCAGGAATCTGGCCTTTTGATGCCAATTCACGGAAAGTAATCCTCGACATCTTGAAACGACGCAGGAACCCATGACGACGCCCAGTAACCTCACAACGGTTCACCACACGGCAAGGACTTGCATTGCGGGGAAGCATTGAAAGACCGATGTAATCACCTTTTTCTTTCAACTCCGCGCGCTTTTTTGCGTATTTCTCAACGACTCTGCGCTTTTTCTTGTTACGCTCGATCCAGGATTTCTTGGCCATAAGGGCGAAAAGACTTAGCGAGATTTATCATGATTGCAAGCTTAAAAAACACCTGCATCCGATCAAGTCGCCCAGTATATATGCCTTCTTTTAACCCTTGAACACATAACGATTGCGAACCATTTTGCTCACATGTCAGAAACCACCGAACTGCTTAACTGCGGCCTGCTCTCCGAATCAGCGGGTATTAACAGGGAAACCAGGGCCCTCCTCGCAAGCGAGAGTTTTTCAGAGATTATCAAGTATGGCGAAGACACGATAATCCTGCAGCAGGGACAGGGATCTGACTCGATATACTTCACGATTTCAGGATTATTCCATGCCGTCAGTCACGCCAATGAACAAACCCCACAGCGACTGCTGGGCCGTATTGAGGCTGGTGAGTTCATTGCCGAGATTTCCTTTTTTGATACCACTGCCCCGGCAAGCGCCTCGGTCAAGGCAATGAAAAACGCGATCCTGCTCAAGGTCAGCAGGGAGAATTTCAATGCGATGTGCCAGGCGCATCCTGCCCAGGCACTTGAATTAACCCGCGCCCTGGCGACCGGCATGGCCCGTCGGCTCAGGATTGCCAACGAAAAGGTGCTCTAATTCATTTCACCGGGCACCAGTGCCATTCTCAAATCACATTGATGCCCTCTCCGGGGGCGGTATAGCAGCAACACTGCCCGTTTTCCTGGCACTGCTCATTGCCCATGCATTGTGCGATCACCCACTTCAGGGTCAATTCCTCGCACTCCATAAAAATAGACACTACATCCCTCAGGACAAAAACCTGCCCTCCCGAAGCCTCTGGGCTTATTGCCTCACCGCCCACTCCCTGATCCACGCTGGCGGGGTCTGGCTGGTAACCGGCAGCTGCCTGCTGGCAGTCGTTGAGCTGATACTGCACTGGCTCATCGATTTCCTGAAAGAGGAAAGGATTATCAACCTTCACGTCGACCAGTTGCTTCACGTAAGTTGTAAAATTCTGTATGTCATTGCCCTCTCCTGCTGGTTGTAAGTCCAGGAGCAGTCCGTGCACCAGTGCGCTCAATGCGCAGCCCACTGGATTGCCGCTAAATCCACAGGGTAATTTCCAAGGTGCGGACTGGCACAGCTCTCAATTTAACCCTATCTTTATAACCATGTGCACAAAGCCAGTTAAAATACTCGCCTATCTCACCGTCGTCCTGCAAATGGCCGTAACCTCATGCAAGAACAAGGTTGGCACTGAAAAAAGCGTGGATGAGCCCCATCCCCCCGGAGCAGAAAACAAGGGCCCTGTTATTCCTGATCTCCTGTATAAGGACCTTGGCTACAAGAAAGGACTGATTACCAAGGATGACCTTCCCTTCACCGGACGTGCCGTGCAACATCACGCCGACGGGACGATAAAGAGCCGCTACAACTTCGTCGACGGCAAACTGGATGGTGTTGTTGAGGAATGGTACGAAAACGGCAAGAGGAGCACCTATAAGCTCTACAAGAATGGATTGCGCGAGGGTATCACCAAATACTGGGATGAAGGCGGCCGGCCAACCAAGCAAGTCCTCTACAGAAATGATGAGGAAGTCGAGGTGAAAACTCAAGAACAATGAGCAAAGGCAAGGCAACCCTGCGGGTAAATCATGCCCCAAAAGATCGCGACTTCCATTCTTTCAGCTTGCTGGCTTTCATTTTTTCCGCATCATCTTTAGGCATGCAGTCCCTGCAACGCATCCCGTTAACCGCCTGCCTCCTGTTGACCACTCTCTGCTGCACAAACCTTGCTGCCAACGGTCAACCTTTACACGCAGTCTTTGAAAAAGACGCACCACAATCCCCTGCAGACCTTCTGGAAATCCAAAAACAGGTCAGTTCCGTGCTCGATAAGGCCAAGCAGGCAACGGTCTGCATTGTAGGCAACGGCTCAGGCAGCGGAGTGATCGTCTCCGAGGATGGGCTGGTCCTTACCGCAGGCCACGTCAGCGGTGATCCCGGCACAAAGGTGCACGTGGTCATGCCTGACGGCACAAAACTTGAAGCAGAATCTCTGGGCAGGTCAGCTGCCGCGGACTCAGGACTCGTGCGTATTACCGAAAAGAAAAAGCACCCATTTGTTGATATTGCCCCCCCTGCAACGGTGTTCCGGGGAGACTGGATATTCGCTATTGGTCATCCCGGGGGATTTGACAAGGAGCGGGGCATTGTCCTGCGTGTCGGCCGTGTCATCCACCGCAGTACCGACACCATCCAGACCGACTGCAAGCTGATTGGTGGTGACTCTGGCGGCCCCCTCTTTGACATGCAGGGAAGAATCGTCGGCATCCACAGTCGTGTCTCAAAGAAGAATGAGCAGAATTATCACGTGACCGTCAGGGCCTTCAAGCGCGACTGGTACCGTATGCTGGCCGGTCAGGTCGTCACTATCGACGACTCATATGCCAAGGTTCAGCGCAAGGGTGGATTTCTGGGTGTAAAACGCATCTCTCATTCCAGAGGAGTCCAGGTCACCGGCGTCGTCCAGAATTCACCGGCGGCCCACAGCAAGATCCGGGCTGGAGATGTCATCAGCCACATCAACGGCAAGAAGATTGAAAGCCTGAACTCCTTCAGGACGCTCATCAATGAACATGGACCTGGTGATAAGGTGCTGCTCGACATTATTAAACGCTGGGAGGGAGGCACAAAAAAAGTGGAGGTTACCCTTGGTAACAGGAATGATTTCCTTCCCGCCAGAAAACCCGCAAACTTCGGCAAATGATCACCAAAGGAGGCACCCTCAAACCATTGATACTGGCAGGGGTCATCGGCATTTGTGTCGTGCATTCTTCCCCTGCCCAGAACTCGCCGGACGAACTGCCTTCCAATCTCCGGCTCAATGGCGCAGAAACCGTACGCGCCTTCGGGGCGGGCGGAGAGGCTGCAAGGCTCTCGACACTGACCATATTACAGGATGGAAAAAATGTCGCACTGGCAACTGCCATTGATCCGGAAGGACACCTACTGACAAAGTCCAGCGAGCTGGAACCTGATGCACCGCTCTCTGCCGTTTCCCCATCGGGTGAGAAACTACAACCCATCATCCTGGGGCGAGATCCTGCCAATGACCTCGCACTGCTGAAAATCCCTCCCGGCAAGGCGGTCCCGGTAGATTGGGGCAACCCTGACCTTCTCATACAGGGCAACTGGGTCGCTGCGATGACCTATACTGCCGACTCATTGATGATTGGGGTGATTTCTGCCACCAGAAGGGAAATAAAGCGCCGCCCGGGAGTGCTTGGAGTCACCCTTGATCCCAATGATGACCCGGATGAACTCGGTGTTGCCATTGACGGCTTCGGTCCGAACAGCCCTGCCCAGAAAAAAGGAATGCAATCCGGGGACCTCATCATTCGCGTACAGGACAAGGACATCAAGAGTCGCAGGGAACTCGCGGATGCAATCAGCCAATTTGACCCAATGGACGACGTGGACATCAAGATACTCCGTGGTGAGGAAGGAATCCCGTTCACCGTCACCCTCAATTATAAATCCAATGTGTTCGACATGCTTGACCGCAATCAGCGAATGAGCGGCAAGACATCAAGGCGGAAAGCCGGCTTTAGCGACGTGCTGCAACATGAACTGCCACTGACTCCGCAGGCAATGGGCGGTCCCTTGGTCAATCTTCAGGGACAGACAATTGGAATCAACATTGCCCGGGCTGACCGGGTTACCACCTTTGCCCTGCCGGCCACACTGGCGAACAGGGTTGCCGGGCAACTCAAATCGGCAGCCGACAAGGCCTCTCAATAGTCACCCCCGGGACAACCGGAAGCCGGCCCAGTATCTAGAATTTGCCACACGGCGTTTCGTTTATATCTTATAAATATTTCCATCCCGCGCGCAAGGCATCCCCTTCCGGTTCCCTCACTCCATTAGTCCCGTGCACATCAACGACATCCTGAACGGCAAAGGCACCAGCTTCTCCTTTGAGTTCTTTCCACCAAAGACAGAGCAGGCCTCGGAAAAGCTATTTGATACGATCAAGGAACTCGAGGCGCACCGCCCCTCCTTTGTCAGCATTACCTATGGAGCTGGCGGATCAACCCGAGAATTGACTCATGACCTGGTTCTGCGAATCAAAAACACAACGTCACTCAACCCCATCCCCCACCTGACCTGCGTCTGCCACAGCGAAGAGGACATTGCCGAGATTCTCACCCGCTATGCCGGTGAAGGTGTTGCCAATATCCTTGCCCTGCGGGGTGATCCACCCCGAGATCAACCGGGCCATGATCACTCCGGAGCCCCATTCCAGTATGCCGGGCAACTGGTCAACGCCATCAAGCAATTCAACAACTCGGGAACCCACCCTGACCAGAGAGGCTTCGGCATCGGTGTTGCCGGCTTCCCAGAAGGTCACCCCGCCACGCCAAACCGGATCCAGGAACTTGATTACCTCAAGTGGAAGGTAGACCAGGGAGCCGACTATATCTGCACGCAGATGTTTTTTGACAACCATGACTTCCTTGATTTCCGGGATCGCTGCCGGTTGGCTGGGATTACCATCCCCATCATTGCCGGGATCATGCCCATTCATTCACTGGAAGGCATGAAAAGAATGGCCGAGTTGGCCGCGGGAGCCCGCTTCCCCGCCCCGCTCATCGCCGCGCTTGAAAAAGCCACGGACAAACATGAAACTGTGAGGGAAATCGGCATCAATTACGCAACCGAGCAATGCGCCAAGCTGCTGGATAATGATGTCGACGGCATTCACTTTTATACCCTCAACAAAAGTGATGCCACCAGGCGAATCCTTAACAACCTTGAACCCCGCCTTTCAACGAGTTGAACAGTCAGGAACATTCGCCACTCATTGCAGCGGTAGAGGCTGGCGGCACAAAAATGGTTTGCGCCGTTGGCAGCAACCCGGATGACCTTGAAGAAACACGCTTTGCAACCACGACACCAAGTCAAACCTTGGGTGAAGCCATCAGCTTCTTCAAGTCGGCACAGAAAAGCCGTGGACAAATTCAGGCATTGGGAATCGGCACCTTTGGGCCGGCCGATATCAATGTGCAGTCCAGCACGTTTGGTTTCATCACGAATACCCCGAAAGAGCACTGGAGCAATACTGACATCGTTTCCCCTTTGCGCTCAGCGCTTGGGGACATTCCCCTTGCATTTGAGACCGATGTGAATGCCGCGGCGTGGGGTGAGAGAAAATGGGGAGCAGCCCGCGGCCTTGATGATTTTATCTATATCACGGTGGGCACCGGCATCGGTGGAGGAGCTGTTTCAGGAGGAAAAATCCTGCATGGAGAGGGTCATCCGGAAATGGGGCATCTCAGGATCCCGCATGACACACAAATGGATCCTTTCCCCGGCTCATGCCCCTTCCACGGCGATTGCCTGGAGGGGCTTGCCAGCGGATCAGCCCTGGCCAAACGATGGAACTGCAACCCCGAAGAGCTGGAGGAAACACACCAGGGCTGGGACCTTGAGGCACACTATCTGGCCGATGCACTGGCCAACCTCACCCTGACACTCTGCCCTGCGCGTTTCATACTGGGCGGCGGCGTCATGGAGCAAGCCCATCTTTTCGACAAGGTCCGCAACAGGCTAGCCCGGCGTCTGGCCGGTTACGTGAGCCTGCCGGAACTGGAGAAGTTCATTGTCCCTCCCGGACTGGGAGCACAGGCAGGAATCCTCGGGGCAATGGCCCTCGCCCAGGATCTCATCTTAACAATCCCCCCCCGGCCCTGAATTCCCTGCTCCTTTTCAGTCTGGTCATGTTGCTGGGACAGTTCTCTCCAGGGCCTGACTTCCTGTTGATACTCAAGAATGCCCTCAACCACGGCCGCAGGGCCGCGTTTTTCTCTGCAGCAGGCATTTCCCTGGGATTAATGATTCATACAGCGCTGGCCATCGCCGGCCTTGGCTTCCTGTTTCACAGTTCGGAGGCACTTGGCCAAGTGATGCGCTATGCCGGTGCCGCTTACCTGATTTATCTTGCTCTCCGCCTGTTCCTCTCAACAAGGTCAATGCAGGCACCAACCCGAAC
Organism: uncultured Verrucomicrobiota bacterium; assembly: GCA_902589825.1. GTDB lineage: Bacteria > Verrucomicrobiota > Verrucomicrobiia > Verrucomicrobiales > DEV007 > CACIUL01. Next base: position 48,358 of record CACIUL010000011.1, on the reverse strand, counting down.
CGGACCGGCACAAGCTCGGCACCCCCTGCCATGGCCGGTGGCATTCAGGCAGGGATTTTTGACCAACCTGCTCAATCCCAAGGTGGCCATTTTCATCTCAGCCATGCTTGCCAGGTTCCTCCAACCGGATTCGACGCTGCTTGAGAAAAGCGTTTACGGAGCAATCATTGTCCTGCAGGGAGCCGTCTTCTGGGCATTATTTGCCCACCTTCTGCAGGCCGCCCCCATAAGGAACGGGTTCCTGCGCCATCAAGACTCATTTAATATCGGATTTGCCCTCCTGCTGATAGCAGCAGCAATTACAGTGATCCTCTGAAGCGGATTCACTCCCCCACCTGATTCATTCTCACACCCAGGTGCAAGCCTTTCAGTCTATCAGCTCAAGATTATCACGCACAGCTGACCCGGCGGCAGGTGCCCTTACCCTTGTCCCGGGCAATAAAGCTGCCCTCCTGCCTGCCTGCCGTGAATCTTGAAGTCCGGGATCAATCCCCAGGAGAGTAATTTCATAAACAAGTGTCTCACCTCCGGGAATATTGGCCAGCCCCTCTCTCCCGTAGGCCAGTTCTGCCGGCAGGAAAAGCATCCAACTGGAGCCCACCCTCATTTCCTGCAGTGCTTCACGCCACCCGGCAATCACCTTGTCAACTTCAAGACGCACGGGGCCGCCTGATTCAAGCGAATCATCAATTAAATCGCCTTTCGTGTTAAAGAGCTTATAGCGGACAACCACGATGTCGCCGGTCCTTGGCAGGGAGCCGGTTCCCTGCTTGATCACCCGGAATTGCAACCCGCTCGGCCTTTCCACAACGCCCGGCTTCATCGCGTTTTCAGCAAGGAATATCCTCCCGCTTGCGGCACGGGCACTCGAGAGATGCTCCTCCATGCCATTGGTCCTGAATGTCTGGGTTGCCGGAAGAGCAGGAGCTGTCTGCTCTCTTTTCAAGGTAGCGCAGGAAGCCATGAGCAACATGGTCAACCAGGTGCCTGTCAGGCGGATCCTGTCGTCTTTCCATGTTGCAAACATTACTTCGGAAATGTAAACGACCCGAATGTGATTCTCAAATCCTAAGGCTTTGCTGAACACATAACTGCTTCCCTGAGGGAACAATTTTTCAGCCAATCTCTCAAAAAAGGCTCAGAAATGAGTGTTTGAAAGATGAAATCCTTTATAAAACCTTGGATTGCGAGCCGTCTATAAAAAATCAACAAATATTAACTTTCAATATTGAGAATAAAAATTTCCGTCTTACGATGTGATACCGATTCTTTAAGAGACCTTTATCAATAGAGAGTTCCGCAAGGGAATAATTTCGAATACCAAACCACACGACCACAATGGCAAAAATTGTAATCATTGACGACGAGGCTGCAATTCTTCAGCTTATGACCCAGCTCTGCGAGGGATTAGGACATAAGGTGCACGCAACGCAAAGTGGCGCTGAGGGAGTGGATGCGATCAAGACGGAGCGGCCTGACCTGCTGATTGTTGACCTGCGCATCGGCGACATGAACGGCCTGGAAATTATTGAAATGTGCGCCAATGAATTCCCTGGCATGCCGATCATCATGGTGACCGGGTTTGGCAGTATTGAGACCGCGGTCGAGGCCATGCGCCTGGGTGCCTTTGATTACCTTGCCAAGCCCTTCGAGCTTGATGACCTGCAGCGGACTGTCAACCGCGCACTAAAGCAACTCAGTATACCGGGAAATGAGCAGCAAGCTGAGCCCCCCGCCGAATCAATCCGTCCCAGCAGCCAGTTGATAGGCTCAAGCCCGGCCGTTCAGGAAATATTGCGTGTCGTTGAGAAAATCGCCGACAACAGCAGCCCGGTTCTTCTGGAGGGTGAGTTTGGCTCAGGTAAGCAGATTGTCGCCCGGGCCATTCATGACAGCAGCAGCCGTTGTAATGAACCCTTCAAGATCCTTCATTGTTCATCACTTCCTGAGAATCTTCTTGAGGCGGAGCTTTTCAGTGGTGACGGGCGACAAACCATCTTTAACCGTGCCCAGGGAGGCACTGTTGTGCTTGAGGAAATCAACATGCTGCCGATGCGCCTGCAGTCCCAGCTCGACAGCCTGCTTGAGGATATCGGAAACCAGCGGCTTGCCGGCAACCTATCGACAAACCTTGATTTTCGTTTTATCGCCACTTCAACAGAACCCCTCGAAAAATGGGTCAGCGAGGGCAAATTCCGCGAAGACCTCTATTACCGGGTGTCCGTCATCCCAATCCCCATCCCGCCGCTGCGCCAGCGACAAGAAGACATCGCGCTTCTCTCCGATCATTTCCTCGAGAACTACGCCAGGCTTTCCGGCACCAAGAAAAAGGAAATAGACAAGTATTCGCTGAAAATGCTCAACAATTACAAGTGGCCGGGCAATGTCGGCGAGCTTCAAAACGCCATTGAGCGTGCCTGTGCCTTCTCTGATGACAAGGACCAGCGGATCCGCCCGGTTGACCTTCCCCCAAAAATCACCCAGAAGGTTGAAATAACAGATGATGAAAACGAGGCCTTTAAGCATCAACTGCCCATAGGCTCAGCGCTTTCTGACTACATCAAGAAGCAGGAAAAAATCTTCATTCGCGAGACGTTGCGCTTCAACGAGGGATCGCGCGAGAAGACTGCGAGCATGCTCGGCGTGAGCATCGCCACGCTGTATCGCAAAATGGGCCTCAAGGTCGAGCGCGACAAGATGCTCAATTCATAAGCGTTGCTTTCCCTCTACATAAGCACAGCCGATCAGCCACTCTGGGTGCTTCTCCCACTAAGTTGGCAAACTTCGATTCTTCTCTTAATTTTGAGAATAGTGGCGCCAATAGCGTGTTTGTTGCTGCCTAGATTTAGCTAAATTCCAAATTGAAAAGAGGCAGCTCGGCCAGGTCACTGCGAGATCCCCCAAAAAAAACTCGCTTAGATTTATCCAGCCAAACTGCCTCTTTTCAACCCAATAATATCCTAAATAAAGGACATTATCTAGATACCATTCCAATGGCCAAAGCGCAAGGTATCTTTTCCCTGCCTCTACGGATAGGTTGACGCACAAAGCATTTATTGTGAGTGATTAACACATTTGAAACCTATTTTGTGGGTTATTCCCTGTATTTCCCACCTCCGGGACCGTTCATCCATGCCCATGCCGTTTCAATGATGTGACGGATATCCGTTATCTGCGGCTCCCAACCCAGCGCTTGTTTGGCCAGAGAGGAATCGGCAACGAGTTCCGGTGGATCCCCTTCCCTGCGTTCACCATATTCAATGGGCACCTGCTTGCCGGTGATCGACTCAGCGGCATCAATGACTTGCCTCACCGATGCTCCTTGCCCTGTCCCCAGGTTGCAGGAAAATGACGTGCCCCCTTCGCTCAGGTAGTTCAAGGCATTGACATGCGCCCGTGCCAGGTCCTCAACATGCACGTAATCCCTAATGCAGGTGCCATCCGGGGTCGGGTAATCACTCCCAAAAACAGTTAGCGGCCCAATCTCGCCCTTGGCTGCCCGCAGGACATTGGGAATCAGGTGTGTCTCCGGGTCATGATCCTCGCCGATCAGGCCATCCCTGGAGCAACCTGAAGCATTGAAGTAGCGTAACCTCACGCTGCGCAAGCCATAGGCCTGGTCACAATCACTCAGGATTTGTTCCAGCATCAGCTTACTTCGGCCATAAGGATTGATCGGCTGCTGTGCATGCCTCTCAGTCATCGGCATCTCCTGAGGGTCGCCATAGGTGGCACAAGTCGAGGAAAGAATGAATTGATCACAACCATGTTCGCGCATGGCACGCAAAAGGGTCAAGGGGGCGGCGGTATTGTTGGCATAATATTTCAACGGGTCCGTGACAGATTCCCCTACGAAACAAAAAGCGGCAAAGTGCACCACCCCGCTAATATTATGGGTGGAAAATATTTCCTCCACGGCATTCGCATCGGAGATATCCGCCTCGACAAGGACAACCCCTTCAGAAACCAATGCATCACGATGGCCAAAAACAAGGTTGTCAATGACCACTACCTGATAACCGGCTTCCTCAGCCAGCATCCTGACTGTATGGGAACCGATATAACCCGCCCCCCCGCTAACCAGAATAGTCTCCTTGCTCATGTCCTTAGAAAAATTTTACGGCGCAAAAAGTCAATCGCCGCATGGACATCGCGACCGGAAGGGAGTTGCTGGAAAACCTGGTGCCGACGGCGGGACTCGAACCCGCACTTGAGCGATTTTAAGTCGCTTGCCTCTACCAATTGGGCTACGTCGGCAGGCTTGAGTAAAAGCTCTGCGAAGGATGGTAAATTTCTATCAACGGTCACTGGCTTCAATTGAAAAATACACTGCCTCAGAAGACAGCGGATGCGGAAGGCTGAACCTCGGCTTTACGCCGCCAAAAGCAACAATGGCCTCACGAATGGCCTCACGGGCACAAATCGCCAGACAAAAAGCCGATTCCTCCGGGTTCTTGATGCCACCAAGACCTTCCCCAAGGAGCTCACAATGAAGCTGCAGGGGCACATCCACGGCATGGAATCGTTCACAAGCCTCCTGATCCGCCTGGATTTCGCCATTGGGCATCCACCGGGTTTTTTTGCCGGTAAGCCAGCCAGTACCCCGCATAAACGCCGAGCCGATCAGGACTTGTAAGGGCTCCTTTACCTGTCCGGCTCCCTCCTGGACAATATCCACGCGTAACAGGCGCATCTCCCCGGTAAAGCCATCAACCAAGGCTTCCACCACGGCAGCCCCGAAGGCAAAGTCCCGGAAGCAGCGCTGACCTGGGGGCTCGCAGGGATCAAAACGCGCGGAAACACTCACCGGGACTCCCTGCTTTAAAGCCTCGCCGACAACCTCGCAGAGAGGAACCGGACTATCAGGATTTTCAGGGTCACATATCCCGGCACCCGAAAAATTCAATTCCATCATGTCTGATATCTCAACACCTGATTGCTCAAGGCAGCGGGCCGCCACCATGCGCAGTTTATCACGCAGCCGATGACAGGCATCAATCAGCGCTTCCCGGTAAAGTTCCCCGTCGCCGGGCGGCACTGTTTGGTTGGCATCACTCTCTTCAACACTGACAGATTGCCATGATATACCCAGCTCTTCCTCGATCACTGCCGCAACCCTTGCGCAGAGCCTCTTTCCGACACCCATCCCGTCAAGAACGACACGCGCTGAGCCATCAGCCTTGAGGATTACCTCAACCTCCACAGCCCTTGACTCTTGCAGGCTCATTCCGCAACCAATCTTTACCGGGACCAGGGAGAGACCGCGCTTGGCATCGGAGCTGTTGTTGTTCCACTGGGCAATCTCCCGGGCACGTTCCTCATGGGAGGAAAGCTCTTTGGCTCTCTCCCAGGCGTCGGCCAGCACTGATACCTCCACTTCCTGCCCATAGGGAGTCACCGCCCGTCCTGCTTCCACGCCATAGAGGTTTTTCCCGCGGACGGTTTCCGGTTTCATTTTCAATTCCAGGGCAACACCGGCAACGACCTCCTCAACGAGTGCGGTTGCAATTGCCTTCCCGTCCAGCACTGTGCCGGACCAGGAGAGACAGTTCGTCCTGCAAACGCGCCCTCTAACACGCATATCTCCAAAGTGATAGGCGCCGTCAAGGTGATGCAGAATGTGGTAAAGGACAGATGCCGCAACACCGTTCTCCCACCCGCCATCCAGGAATACCTCCCCATCCAGACGGTGTATGCGGCCACCGCTATCATAAGAGGCAATGAGTCTGACCTGCACCGGGTTCTGCCCGGGTCTCAATCCAAACCACGACTTGCCATCCAGAGCTGCGCGCACGGGCGAGCCGCTTTTGATGGCCGCAAGGCATGCTATGGCAGGCATGACCAGTTCCCCTGATGAGCCAGGGAAGGCAGTTTCCTCACCACTGGACTCAATCGTGATCTGCTCCTTTTTCACTCCCAGCAACCCTGCCAGAATACTCCGGGCTGATCCGGAGTGATCAAGGGAAGCAGTAATGGAGAGATCTCCCTTCTTCCCGGGCAGGGCCAGTGCCTCGAAACTGCCCGGGGCACTGTCATCACGATGCCCGGAAATGGTGAATTCCTTGGTAAGCTCGCGCAACTCCTCTCCCCTGGTGGCGCGGCCTCCGGTTTTCTCTAATACCTGCTCCTCGCCGTGAAAGGATTTCACCGCCAATGCCTCATCAATACCCAGCACCGGTATTTGCGGCTTGTATTCAACCCTGACCAGGCCGGCAGCTTCACGGGCAACCGCCTCATTCTTGGCCACCACGGCAGCCACCGGCTGGCTGTGGTAAAGCACAGACTCCCCGGCAAGCAGGGGGAACTCCTCACCCCGTATACAAAGGCTGTTCTGCCCTGGAATATCGCGGGCAGTAAGGACCGCATGCACACCATCAAGATCCAGTGCCGCCTGGACCTCAACGGACTCAATACGGGCATGGGCGTAAGGGGCAAGCACCAGGGCCGTTTCAAGAACGTTTTCACGGCCGGCACGGCTTGTCTCTTTAGTCACATCTGGCATTTTCAGCACTTTTCCGGGACCGATGGAGCCGGGGCCATACCATTCCCGAAGCCTTGAAGGAGAGGGTCAAGTTCCCCTGGTGTCCTGTTCTCGGCAAAGAACTTTCTCCACAAGCCACAGACCATGGCATTGCGATATTCCCCACCGCTCTCTGCTCCTGTTACCCGCCCGGAAAATTCCCCGCGCAGACCACGTTCCACCCTGCCTGCCAGCTTTGGCCCCCACAATCCGCCCTTCAAGAACTCCTCAGACTCAGTGGCCCGCAACGCGTATTGACCAATTCCCCCGTAACAAAGCCGCGCCTCCTCGACGCGCCCCTGAGCATCCACCATCACTGAAAATGCCGCGCAAATCATGGCCCCCTCGCCGGAATGACGCCGGGCAATGCTGAAAAACCCTGATAAATGGTGGCCGCCTGCTTCATCTCCCCCCGAACCGGGACACTGCAGCAATACGCCGGATGGAATCTCGCCACGCTTCAGGGCGGAACTAAGGACCCCCCCGAGGCAGTCATGAAGCATCAAGTGCCTCTCCCCGCCAAGGCTGCTGATCACCACTTGCGCGTCCAGGGCCAGCAACAAGGTTAGCAATTCCGAGTTTTGCCGTTCATCCAGCAACCCACCACTGACCGTGAGCCGGTTTTTCCGGGTCAGGCTGCCCATCACCATTGCCATTTTTTCAATCAGCGGAAACTTCCCGTTCGTGGCTTCCGTCAATGCCCTGAGAGTGACGGCACCACCAACATGCCAACGCCCATCCTCAAGGCTCACTTGTCCCAGCTGAACGGCTGAATCAAGGCAAACAATAACGCGTGGAGCCCCGGGGAAGCTTGTCCTGCCAGCATACAGGGTATCGCCAACCGCAATTTCTGCGCCGGGATGGGCCTGAAGAAGCTTCAGGGCGGCATTCAGGCTCGCGGGCCTGAAAAAAAGGTCACCCGAAGGATCCATATAGGACAATGCGCTCTCCATGCCGTTGTAAGTGACCTCACTGATGGTCCTCTCTGCTGTATCTGGCTGATCCTCTTTTTGCTCCTGAAGCAGGGCCTTCAGCGCTGCGGGAAAGCCTGCAAAGCCATTTTTCCCGTGTTGCTCACCACCAACATTGCTTTTTACGCGTTTTGCGTGGCTTTCCCCGGAAAGCACTGAAAGTGTTTGGTCCGTGCAATGACAGGACAGCCGTTGAGCAATGCACAGGGCCTCCTGAAGTGAACCAACCTGCTGCTCTTGCCCGCCAATGGCGTCCACTGTCCAGATCTCACGCCCGGCCAACATTGGCAAGGTCAGGCAACAGGAATGAACAAGCCTCAGGACAGGTTGCTGCCGGGCATCATGGGTCACCAGCAATACCGGGCAGACATCCCGGCTGAGCGGGGCCTTTTCCAGCCGCGCTTGCTCATCCAGCAGGTAATCGCGCAGGCTGAAGGCAACCGGTGCCCCCCCTGAGCGGCGGATGTCCCCATTGATTGAAAACTCAAAGTCAGTCTGCATGAAAGGCGATCCTTCGAAAACAGGAGAACCTTACCCGTGGCAGGCCCCTTGCTCAAGCATCGATGATGCCGTTGCCAGCTCTCCGTGTGGCAGGTTTGCGCCCCTATCATACATGGAACACGCGCTTAGGCTGCATTTCATCCTTTGACATTAATCCCGCCAAAATACACATTCAGAATGTCGTAAATCCATGACCCTGATTATCATCCTGGCCCTTGCGGGAATCGTCCTTATCTGCCTGGAGCTCATTCTCCCGGGAATGATCCTCGGCCTCGCAGGGATCATTGCGCTTGTTTCCGCCGTGATGCTCAGTTTTTCCAGCGCAGAACTTGAATCCCTCGGTTTGTCCGGCCGGGCCCTGATCGCGGCATCGATCCTTTTTGTCAGTATGCTGGTAATCGGCATCTGGCTGAAGTATTTTGACAGGGTGCCTATCGGTCGCGGACTGATACTTACCCAGAAAAACAGGGAAAAGATGGCGGGGCAAAAACCATCGGAATACCTCGGTCTGCAGGGCACCGCCCTCACCGACCTGCGCCCCACCGGCAAGGTAGACATCAAGGGTTTACCGAAAACCTGTGACATTATTGCCGAGACAGGCTTCATTGAGTCCGGCTCAGGCATTGAGATAATCAAGGCCGATGGCCGCAGGATCATTGTCCGCAAGATCGCTTCCCTTTCCTGATAAAGTCCTTTAATTTTTATTCCCAAACCAAACCAAAAAAGCATCCACCATGTCTTCCCTCATTGCCCAACTTCCCGACAACGTCACCCTGGTCGTCCTTGGTATCACCCTGGTCATCATCCTGGCACTCCTTGCCATCATCGGGATGTTCTTCAAGATCTGGCTGCGCGCCAAGGTCTCCGGTGCCCCGGTCAGCTTTGGAACACTTGTTGCCATGTGGTTGCGCAAGATTCCCAATGCACTCATCGTCGACAGCCGCATCGCGGCATCAAAGGCGGGGCTTGAGCTCACTACGGATCAACTTGAGGCCCACTTCCTTGCCGGAGGTGACGTTTCCCAGGTGGTCCTCTCGCTGATCGCCGCGGAAAAGGCCGGCATCACCATGAACTTTGACCGTTCCTGCGCCATTGACCTCGCCGTGAAGGGCACCGGAAAGACTGTCCTTGAGGCTGTGCGCACCAGCATCAACCCGAAAGTGATCGACTGCCCCAACCCGAGTTCCGGCAAGGACAAGATCGAGGCGGTGGCCCGCGACGGTATTTCCCTGAAAGTTCGCGCCCGGGTAACCGTGCGCACCAACCTTGACCGCTTTGTCGGTGGTGCCACTGAGGAAACCGTGGTTGCCCGGGTCGGCGAGGGAATCGTCACCTCAATTGGATCGGCGGCTTCCCACAAGGATGTCCTTGAGAATCCGGACAACATCTCCAAGCTCGTGCTCGGCAAGGGTGTTGATGCCGCGACAGCCTTTGAGATTATCTCCATTGATATTGCCGACGTGGATGTCGGCGTGAACATCGGTGCCAAACTGCAGACCGAGCAGGCCGAGGCGGACAAGCAGGTTGCCCAGGCCAAGGCAGAGGTCAGGCGTGCCGCTGCAGTGGCCAACGAGCAGGAAATGCAGGCCCGCACCCAGGAAATGCGCGCCATGGTCGTCGAGGCCGAAGCCCAGATTCCCAAGGCCATGGCTGAGGCCTTCCGCAACGGTAACCTGGGCATTATGGATTACACCAATTACAAGAACCTGATTGCCGACACCAAGATGCGTGAGTCCATCGCCGGCGAGGGAGGTGAAACCTCAGGTGAAGACCCGAGTGTGTAACCCCGGAAAACCCAACCTGAACCCATCAACACGGGCATTCTTTAAGCATGGAAGGAATCGGCGAACAGGGGCTCTTCATCATTGCAGCACTGGTGATTGCCTTCATCAATTGGCTATCCTCCACGCTGAAGAAAAGGCAGGCGGCCCAGCGCAATGAAGCGGACCCTGAAGAGGCTCAGGCCCTGCAACGCCAGGCTGAGGAGGAGGCGCAGTCCTTTATCGACCATGACAGCTGGCCCTCTCCGGATGATGAGGCGGACACCGGGGCACCGTCGTCGTCATCGCCCCCCACCGTGCAGGATGATCCCAACCAAAATATCCGCGAGTTCTTTGCAGCCCTCTCAGGTACCCCGCCGGTGGAGGCTCCTCCGGTTCCTGTCACTGAGCTCGAGCAAGCCAGCCCTGTGCCGCCACCACCGGTTGCGTTACCCGGCGGGACCCCGGTGGTTGCCACTAAAGCCGGTGCCTTTTCCCTGCCGGCAGCCCGCGGTCAATCCGGACCGCACCCGATTATCAGGAAACTGCGCCAGGAGGGCGGCGCCAGGGAGGCATTTATCTTCAGCGAAATCTTGGGCAAGCCCAAGTCACTGCGACAGCCCGGCAACTAGATCTCAGCCTTTTGCCCCTCTCCTTGTTTTCTTTTTCTTGGGCTTACGCTCGATCTCGGGAACCGGGGAGGAAACCGGGTAAGGATCCCGGTGGGGCTTGAGTTCATCTCCTTGCGCCGTGGTCCAGGCCTTTAACTCCGCCTTCAACTTCGCAAGCTTGCCTTTGTATGCGGGATTTTCGGCAAGGTTATCGAGCTCGAGCGGATCGTTATCCAGGTCAAAGAGCTCAAACTCGGGCCGGACATGGTATCTCTTGACGATAGCGGCCGCTTTGGAATCGGTCTTGGCAGCCTCATACCATGAATGCCAGTAGGCCCCTCGACCATCGTTGCGTAAACGGTCAGAGTGGTTGGTGTGGTAGGCAAGCGGACGCAGGTTATGGATATACTTGTATTGGCCAATGCGCACACTGCGGATGGGGTAGATATTCATCTCCTTATCACCGGTGTTCGTCGTGAAGACCTTGTCGCGATGCGTCTTCACTTCCCCTCGCAGCACCGGGACAAAGGATTTTCCATCGATATTCCCCGGAACTTTTCCCCCGGCCAGTTCAATTAAGGTGGGCAGAATATCCACCCAGCTGACCATGGCATCGGTTCGCACGCCCGCCTTTATTTTTCCGGGCCAGCAGGCTACCAGGGGAACGCGTGTTCCGTAGTCATACAGGTTCCACTTACCGAAGGGCCACTGCCCACCGTGATCGCTGGTAAACAGGAAGATGAAGTCATCGCCAAACCTCTCCCTGGCAAACTCAAGGACCCGGCCCATTTCCTCATCCATGCCCTCGATGTCGGTCAGGTAGCGCGCCCAGTGCTCACGGGTCTGCTTTGTGTCGATAAAGAAAGGCGGCAAGGTGATGGCATTGGGATCGTAGTTCATTTGCCTGGTCCACTCGACATGCGGCCGGCGGTCGCCGACCAAGAGACAAACAGGCCCGTCAATCTTCCTCTTGCTGAAATACTTCTTCACCTCCACGGACATGTCGGTCTTCTTGGGCTCATTGAAATCCATGCCCGGAAAGTCCCTGTTACCATGAGCCACCTTGCCGAATGAAGCGATATGGTAACCCATCTTCTTGAGAATAGGCGGCAGGAACTTGGTGCCCGGTTTCACCTGGCTGTGGTTGGGGTGCGCCCCGTGACGGGCGGGCATCAGGCCGGTGAGAAACGAGAAGCGACTGGGGCAACAGGATGGTGAAGCGACGTATGCATTATCGAAAGTCATTCCGCGCTCAGCAAGCGCGTCCATGGTCGGGGTCCGGACGTCCTTCGATCCATGAATGGATGTATCCAGTCGCCCGAGGTCATCGGAGATAAAGACGACAATGTTTGGCTTTGGCCTGGCAGGCAGTATGCCTGCTCCCCAGGCTAGACAGGCGAACAGGAAGGCAAGGTTTCTCATTATTTTCATTTCTTATTCTTTGTCCCTTCCGGGCAATCAGGAAAGGCGGCTATTCCAGCCAGACCGGCTGCGAGATCACACCGTTTGTGGCAATATCCCATGCCTCAACACGGACCCAGGTTTTCCCTTTTAAATCGAGTGTCATCCTGAAATCCTGTTTCCCGAATGCCCCGGATTCGCTCAATTCCACCTGCTGCCGGTAAACTTTCTCGCCGTCCCCGGTAATGATCTCGATGAATTTCATGGGGAACGTCCAGCTCAGGGCAACCTCAAGCACGGCCTTGCCTGATTGAGCAAGCTTCAAGGTTTCTCCCGACTGCTTGCCGCCGAGAGTGAAACGGGGCATCAGGACTTCCCCGGTCGAGATAAAGAAGGCACCATCCCGCAGAGCCCTGAGCACCGGGTCCCAGCCGTCCCTGAAACGGGGAATATCGTCGAGTCGCAGATAATTGATATTGGCATGCGCATAGAACTCAGTGGTCCGGTCAACCTGAAAGATATCCACCGCCCCCACAATGTATTTCCTTGCCCCCCAGTTGGACATGTCATCAAGAAGGTCAAGCACACGCCAGCCCAGCCGGTTCCTTGAGAGGTCAGCCGGCATGGCTTTCCATGCTCCTCCAAGGTAATGCCCAGACTTGAAGAATGGCTCGTCACGATACTTGTCAGGATAACCGGTCGAGGACTTGATCCGCGGATGCGCCGCCCACATCAGGCCGTTCTCCTGCTCCATGAGCTTGAGCACCTCCCCGGGACTGCCCACATGATAGACCCGGCCATACTCTGGATGCTCCTCAATGAAAGGCTTATCCCTAGAGCGCCTCAGGACCCACATGACCGGCCGCGGGAAGAAACTGATCCAGTGACCGCCAAGGTGCGCATTGGGTTCCTCGCCCGGGAGCAGGAGGAAGCCTTCGTCGGAAAGGCGGTCACACTCATCGTGAAGCATCTTGAGTAGGGGTAAGGTCTTGTCCGGATCACGACGGTCCCGGCCAAGCCGGTTGTGAAACTCGGCCAGGTGAACGATATCGATTCCCGCTCCCTTGAACACATCCACAAATTCGGGCATGCGTATTTCTTTGGGGAGACCGCCTTTGGCGGCTCGCACCAGGCCCACGTCTATGGCCTGCCCGCCCCCGTCATTCCAGCAGTGCACAGCCAGCAGGTTGTCGCCCTGCTTCAGGGTTTTCCGGGCCTCCGGGCTGATGGATACTTCCCGATATTTCTTGGAGAAACCTTTCACCGAGCAGGCCAGGACCCCATTGAGATAGACCTGCGTGTCCTCGTCGTATAACAACGAGAGTTTTAGCCCGTCAGCCGGGACATCCTTGAGCTTAAAGCTTCTTCTCATCCATATGTCCTGCGTGTGCCACTCGGTGCCCAACCTGAGGCCCGGCGTTCCCTGCTTGCCAAATCCGCCTTTCCCCTGCTTCCATTCCCCATCATCGAAGGAGGGCTCAATCCATTCCCCGGGTGGGCGCGTGAGGGAATACCGCCAGCTTTGTCCATCTCGGCGCGAGGTTTTCACCACTTCAGCAGCAGCTGAAGCCTGCCGCTTCTCACGTGCATTGAGCAGGTTCGTCGTGTGCTCGATATGGTAGTGGCTGGTAAACGTCTTATGCCCGGGCAAGGCAACAAACCGGTCCCCGTGTGTGTAGGCCCTGACACGCTCAAAAAGGGCCTCACCCCGGTCGAGCGAGGCGAGCCAGAAAATACCCAGCTCCTGCTGTGTTCCGGGCGGTGCATTAAACCAGGGAACCCAGCGCTCATCTCCCATGAGGTCCTGCCGGATACCGATGCCAAATCCGGATTTCTGCCCCATGAAATCATTGCCCTTCCAGGTGAACCCGAGGTTGTAGGCCTCATCAAGAGGATAAAAATAACGGTGCGGCGGCGGGAAAACCGCGACGGAACCCGCCCTCGTCTCAAGGGCAATGGTGCGGTTGCGCACCTTCACCGGCATTGCCGGCTCTGCCTTTGCCCCTACCCGGTGAAGCTTGTCATCAAGGCCGACCCAGGACACGGATTTGCCCGCCGGCTCACAGGTAAGGCCGGCGTGGTAAAGCAGGGCGCGTGCGTCCTGCCCGGTCTCAACAATCGCCTGCAGGTGAATCAGGTCACAGCCGGCATACAGCGTGAAGCGAAGCTTGCCCGAGAAGCCCCCTCCCTCAAGCCCGTCAAGGTCGACCATGCACCGGCGCCCCACGCTATGCACCACCACGGACTTCAGCTTGAGGGCAAGCCGACCCGACTTGCTGAGCTTGCGGTTGGTGGGGTCAAAGAAGATGGTCCAGCCGCCACGTTTCTTCAAGTCGCGTTGGCCAACAGACAACACTGTAAGGGGATCGGCATCACGCAAGACCACGACGGGTTTTCCTGCCTTGGATCCCACGGCAACCGATCGCACAAGGGCACCCTTGCCGGAAACATTCAGTATCAGTTCCGTCGACCCTTCCGGCGTCTTCCAGCGCATGGTCAGCTCCTCCTCGCCGGCCTTTACCTCCACGCCACTGCCCGGGTCGTAGGACCGGGTATCCACGGCAAGCCCGTGGGCAATCTGCCAGCCAGGGAGCATCAGGAAGCAAAAAGCACATGCCATGGCACCCCTTCGGAGCCCACCTTTACCCTTGGTCAGGATTCTTGAGGTCATTACGCAAAAATACAAGGAAACGGCAACCTAACACCACCACCATGCAAGACACAAGGGGCGGTGACGTCCGGCTCCTGCCGATCACCGCTTACGTGTCAGCGCAAGGGAATGGTTCTCACCCGCAGCAACATACACCACATCCTCAAGACCGACGGGAACTGCAACCCGCTCGCCTAATTCCGACCCCAATGCCATGACCGTGCCGTTCTTTCTTAGAGCCAGCAAGTGGTGCTTGCCCGCAGCGACCTGCACCACATTATCAAGTCCGGCGATCACTTCCCCGGCGATTACTTCGCCGAGCCCGGGAAAAACCCCAAATACGCTGTCCTTATCGGATTTCCACATCCTTCCCCACGCCACTACCTTGCCGTCCTCCCTGAGCGCCAGTGAAAAAGTTTCTCCCGCAGCGACCTGCACCACATCATCCAGCCCATCGGGAACCCTGGACTGGCCACTTGAGTTCAAGCCCCAGGCAATGACCGTGCCGTCCTCCCTCAGTGCCAGGGAATGACCCTTGCCTGCAGCAACCTGCACCACGTCATCCAGCAGGGGAACTCCGGCCTGGCCTTCCAGGTTTAATCCCCAGGCAATGACCGTGCCGTCCTGCCTCAGTGCCAGGGAATGACTGAACCCGGCCGCGACCTGCACCACACCTTTAAGCCCGTCAGGCACTCTCACCTGGCCATCGTTATCACGCCCCCACGCACCCACTTTGCCATCCTGCCTAAGCGCAAGGTAATGCGCACCTCCTGCAGCAACCTGAACCACATCCTTCAGGAACGGGGGCACCGTGGACTGACCATTTTCATTACTGCCCCACGCCACCGGCTTATCATCACCCCTGATGGCCAGGGAATGCCCGCTGCCCGCAGCAATCATTACCACATCGCGAAGACCGGAGGGTACCGTGGACTCACCATCACTGTTACTTCCCCAGGCAACGACCTGACCACCCTCTCCCCTGGCTGCACTGAACTTCTTCCTGACTTCGGCGAGCTCCCTGATGGTCACTTCAATTGACCTGTTGGCGCCATCCAGTTCCATCTTGGCGGCATTCTTGCCCGCGTTAATCTGCTCTAATATTTCAGGCCTGGCTGATCTGATCCTGCTGACCGCATAGCTCCATTCCCGTCCAGACAATTGCGCAAAAGCACGCAACCCATCAACGAGATTGTCATTGGAAAGAAAAACCTGCGAATGACCACCATCCCCTGGCGGGACATGCCGGAAAGCCCATAAATACCGTTCGCTTGAATTACCGACTTTCCTCTGACTGGAGGCGATTATCCACCTGGGCCCGTCAAGGCTGATGGTGAACCTTCCATCGGCATCCGTCTTGGTAACTGGGGCAGAGAGCCATGCCCGCAGCAATGCAACAAGGTCATCAAAAGATGGACCAGTTTTGTCCTTGCCAAGCCCGGAAAGTCTCTGCCTGGCCTCCACGATGTGCCCGTCCAATTTCGCACCCACTTGAGGGTTGAATTTTTTCACTGAATTCAGGTATTCAAGCCCCTCCTTGAGAGCCTCTCGATCAAGGTCAACCTGGGCGTTGTGGTCCACAACCGCCTGACCGCTTGCCGACAACCGGTTGATGACACTTTCAGAAAGAAACCGGAACTGCTCATCATCCAGGAGATGAATGCCCAGCAACCCGATCTTTATATTCTCACCACCTTGAGTCACTATAAAGGCCTGACCGCTTACCTCCTTCACCTGCAGCTCCTCACCCGCTTGCGGATATTTCAGACAACCCACAAGCACCAAACACAGCGCAAGGGGAAAATACAGCGTGAATCTCATGTAATGAATCAACAGACAGGGTTCCGGTTCATGCCAATCAACGCTTTCGTATCAGCGCAAGGGAGTGATGCTCACCCGCAGCAATATATACCACATCATCAAGACCGACGGGAACTGCACCCCGGTCGCCTACCTCCGATCCCCAAGCAACGACCTGACCGCCCTTCCTCAGGGCAAGGGAGTGATAAGCCCCCGCACAAACTTGAACCACATCATCAAGTCCGGCGGGGACTGCGGACTGACCGTTTTGGTTTCCCCCCCAGGCAACGACCTGACCGTCCTTCTTTAACGCAAGGGCGTGATACCTCCCCGCAGAAACCTGAACCACATCCTTCAGACCAGTGGGAACTGCACTCTGACCAAAAGTATTGTCACCCCAAAAAACAACCTTGCCGTCCTCCTTCAGCGCAAGGGAGTAATAAGACCCCGCAGAAACCTGAACCACATCATCAAGTCCGGCAGGAACTGCAGTCTGAGCATAAATGTTATCTCCCCAAGCAACTACCTGACCATCCTCCTTCAACGCAAGGGCGTGATACCTCCCCGCAGAAACCTGTACCACATCATCAAGTCCGGCAGGAACTGTAGACTGACCGTTTTTATTAGCCCCCCAGGCAACAACCTTGCCGTCCTTCCTCAGGGCAAGGGAGAAATGTTCTCCCACAGAAACTTGCACCACTTCAACAAGTCTGGCAGGAACTGTTGACTGACCAGAGTCATTATACCCCCAGGCAACAACCTTGCCGTCCTCTTTCAATGCAAGGGAGTGTTCACCTCCTCCAGCAACCTGCACCACAGCCTCAAGACCGGCTGGAACTGTCGCCTGACCCGAGTTGTTAAACCCCCAGGCAATGATCTTGCCTCCCTCCACTTGAGCTTCACGCAATCCCTCTCTGGCGACCGCAAGATCTTGGACCTTCTCCTCAGCTATTTTTTTCTCCTCAGCTATTCTCTTCTCCTCAGCTATTCTCTTCTCCTCAGCCATCCTCTTCTCCTCAGCCATCCTCTTCTCCTCAGCCATCCTCTTCTCCTTAGCTATTCTTTTCTCCTCAGCAACTCGTTCCACTTCCATCCTTCTGAACTCAGCCAATTTCTTCTCCAAAGCGATCCCCTTCTCCTTAGCGATCCGTCTTACTTCAGCTTCATGTTCAAGCCTTTGTCGCTCAGCTTCCGCATTGGACAAGTGAATGAAAATGGCAACCACCAAAACCACCAGACCGGCAACCGACCAACCCACCATTTTCCGTTTCCTCGCCCCTGCCTCAGCCACCCTGATCTGTTCCTCAAGCTGGGCGATGAGGGGATTCATCTCTCTAGCAAACTCCCCACCTGGGGAAGAGATTAATTTTCTGATATACAAAGCATTATTCCGGGCAGCATCGCGAGAAACTTCATTGCTCAACCGGGAAGCCGATTCTTTTAAATCACGAGAAGCTTTCGCTAGCTTGTTAATCTTTGAAACAGGAACAACGATGTCCTTGAACCTGATGGTCGAACTGAATGACTCCTTGGCCCTACCACCTTCCCTGAGCATCTTGTTCTCTTTCAACAGATTGATCGCTGAACGGAAGTCCTGTTTTTTCAGGAGTGCGGCCGCCCGGTCAACGACAGCGGACTGGGCCGCGTGCAGTTGCCTCAGTTCTCCGACCCGCTCGCTCAACCCATCTATCCTCTTGATTGAATCCTCAAGGGAGGACTCCCTGTATCCGAGGTCCTTTCCTGGGAAGAGCACCGCGGCGCACTCCCTCAGTTCAGGGTAGAGCCTCCTCTCGCCGACCTCTCCCTCCCAATCCTCCACCATGCTGGCCTCAAAGAGCTCGACATGCATTTGGTAAAGGGCAGGCCGGCAGGCGTCGAGTTTTTCCTGAGACTCTTCAAGAAGCTGAAGGGAAACTGCCGGGATCTTTTTTTTATCAAACCCATACTTGGCCACCGCATCAATGACAGACTCCTGATCGGAGATCCTGTCGATGCCATCAATGATCGGCTCGAACCGTCCCCTGATCTTTTCCAGCGGGTCAGGCGGGAGCGTCCCCTTCTGCGCGTGATCGGCGATGTATTCGCCCAGGCAGGACTTGAAGCCTCGAAGGGCCTGCATGTCACTCAGCTCGGTGAGGGAGTCCGACTGGTCATTCAGCAGGACAGCCTTCGCCTGCAGGGCGGCGACTTTCCTCAGCAGGGCGTCGTCCATAGCTCAGGCGGGGAATTTTTTTGCCAGAAGCTCCAGGTCCGACACGGAGTCGGCCAAAAGGTTGCGCAGCTGCTTGACCTGCTCTTCCTGCTGGCGCCGGTATTCACGCTCCGCCTCCTCGGCAGCCAGCCGCTTCTTTTCAATCTCAAGGCGCTGCTTCTCGATGTTCGCCCGGGACTTGTCGACCTTGGCCTGCTCCTTGAGGACAGCCAGCTGCTCCTTCTGTGCCGCGAGCTGGTTATTCCGCTGGGAAATGGCAGCAATATTGCCAAACGCGTCCATCGCGCCGTGGCTCTCGTTCATTCTCTCAAAGAAATCACTCATGGCGATACTCTTATTCTAAACGGGTTAACAGGACGTGACAAATCAATCAAAGCCAAAGCCCTCGCTGATGTCCGCAGTGTCCTCGCTGATCTCATTCACATCCTGGGACATCTGGTTGAGCTTCAAATACGTTGCCGCACCAATTAACGCAGTATTGTTAGCTGCTGCGGATACCTGTGAACCTCCTGAGGGTTGATTGCCGACTGCAACGTTGAGCTTATTCAGCAGGTCGGTTTGAACACTTGCCTGCTTCGCCTGCTCTTCTGCATGTTTCGCTTGAGATGCTGCATATTGCGCCTGCAGCCCTGCTTGAAGATTCCGATCAAAGAAAGCCGCCTTATAGAGCTTTTCCCGGACATCATATTCTCGCGGATTCAGTGTCTTGGCAAGACCCGGAAAAGCCTTCATGTTCTCCACCAACATGGTTATTTTTTGGTAGGAAAGTTTCGCCAAGTTGCCGTCATTTTCCTCAACCTCGGAATAAAGTTTTTGAAAAGAGGACAAACGGGCAGCCTCTTTTTTCTCCTTCTCCATTAACAAGCTCTGCGCCTTAAGGCGTTGTGCTTCGAGGCGCTCTTTTTCTGTAAGGCGTTGCGCTTCGAGGCGCACCTTTTCTGCCTGCTCGTAGCGTTCATTTGGAAAATATGCAGGGGGATAATCAGGGTTTAATGATTCCACCATGATACGTGGATGAACGCTCAATTGTTTTTCACTGTAAAGCCTCGCAGCTCTCGCTGGATCATCCGCCTGAATTTCCTCTTTGTAAGACATGAGCCTACCCTTTGAATCCACGTAACTGCATTGATATTTCTGCATGGCGCTCATAAGCCTAGCAAATGGGGAAGGCAACAACCAAGCCTAAATCATGACAAGCCTGGCCACTTTCAGTCGGTGTGCCTCACACAGGTGGTTGCAGGTCTTCATCAGTAAGCCTCCCCAGTCCCTATGCCCCATCCGGACTGCTGCCGGCCGGGAGCCTCCATTTTGTCCTCAACGGCTTTCTTGTCGGCTTGCCAGTCACCGGAAAACGGGCATAGTAGGAACCTTGATGCGGAAAAAGCCGATGTGGCGGAATTGGTAGACGCGACGGATTCAAAATCCGTTGTCCTCTGGACGTGTCGGTTCGAGTCCGACCATCGGTATTTTTCCCTCATCACGGACGGAAAGGGGCAGTCAATTGACCGCTTAAAGAATCAATGCGCCGGTTACCTGTCCCACGACAGGCGGCAGGGGGATACCCCGCAACTGGCAATGGCTTGGCTTGTTCCTAACGGTCAATCTCGACGCGCAGGCGGATTTGGCGGGTAACCGCACCCTCTACCGGGTCATTGGAGCGCAGGGTCAGCCACTGCCGTCCATCATCCGTATTCACGGCATCACCGACAACGGTTGTCGCACTCTGCCAGGAACCAAGGTCATTGGAAACCTCACCACTGATCTGCAGGTCATTGACACTGGGTTGCGCAAGGAAGCGCACGGCGAGGTAATCCTCTCCTTCTGTATTGATAATCAACACCTCAATCTGCGGCATCTCCGATGAATCAACGGGACTGGTCCCAAAGGCATACTCCATGGCGTTACTCATGGCATCCCCGTCCGGGTCCGCTTCCGGTCCGGAAACCTGCTCAAAATCAGGGGCAGAGGGATCAAAGTGCTCACTGGCCCAGTAGTCATAGCCAACCGAGGACGTCTGTCCTGCCGGGTCCCCGTCTATACGCCCGGACGCAGTCCAGTTTTGCGGCAGGGCATGGTCGGGATTCCCTGCGGGATCAACCAGTGTGAGAGTAAATCCCTCTCCATCAGGCGCACTGGGCCACGGCACTTCATCGGAATAGAGGAACGTCTTGATGACCTCCCCATCGGCTGCCAGCAGGGTAATGTTCTCGCCATCGTTACTCAGCTTGCTGTCATCCTCAAACTCACCGGCAACCCTCTCCAGGATGGCGTTCCCATAGCGTGCAGCCAAGGCGGTACTGTCCTCAACAATCAGCACTTCCTCACCGGGGGCCAGCATGCGCAGCGGGGTTTCCAGGCCAAAGCTGAAGCCAATTCCCTGGGAGAAACTCACGCCGGTCAGGTCAATGGGGGCATTGCCGATGTTTTTCAGCTCGATAAACTCAAAGTCCGTGCGGCTGTTGGCCACGGCCAGCTCAGCCTCCCCTGAGGGGGGGCGGGGCCGATAGTTAAGCTCACTGACCACAAGGTTTGAGGAGGAGGCGAGTCCGCCAACCAAGAAGGTTGCCTCGGAAAGAGCTGACCACTCATTGCTAGCAGCCCGGTATGCCCGCGCCTTCATCAAGACACTTTCCCCAAGGGCAAAAGGCCCGGTGTAACGAGCCGCATCATCAGACAACCGCGGGTCACTGCCATCCGTGGTGTAGTAAATGATCGCACCGGCTGAGGCCATCGCCAGGGTGAAACCCTGTGGCACCTCTCCTCCATGCTGGCTGAAGACCGGAGCGGCTGTATCCGGGTAAAGGCCACGGTCGCGAAACTGCTGCAGCACGATGTTGGTGCGAACCCCGATAAAGTCATTCCTCAGCCATGAAACCTCAGGCAGCCAGGTGTCATCGCGGGTAAAGGGTGTCGGGGCACTGGTGCCCTCATCACCCCAGCGGGCCGACTCGCCAACCATGGCATCACGCAACTCATCGGTCATCGCATCAATACGCTCCTGGTTGCTTGTAACCGTCATCAGGCCGTCATTGAAAAAGTGGCGGTGCAAATGGTCTGCAAAGAGCAGCTTGAAATCAGGATATTCGCGCAACGCGCCATAAAATTCCATCGCCGAGCCGCTATCACTGACACCGGTTAAGTCAAAGTTGGTGATCCCCTGGTTGCCGGGCCGGCCAAGGTGAAGGCCCATCGACATTTCCGCATCCCAGGTAAAGAAGCGGAACTTGCCGGGATTGCCGCGACTCCTGCGCCCGGCATACCAGTTTTTCCTGCGGAAATGGGTCTGGTCCACCCCATTGAGATAAAGCGGCCCGCACCAGTCGTAGTCTCCAGACCAAATCCTTACGATGAGGTGATCAATATAGTCCTCAAGGTCGATATACTCCTTGATGGCCTCATATTCAGCAGGCGATGAGATGCCGTTGGCGACAATGGCCCGCGCCGCATTCCATGCGGATGTATTCCCATCCACAATCGTGCCGCTCGGGTGGTGCAGCACGTCATATTCCTCCTCCTCACCACCCAGGTGGGATTCAAAAAAGGCGGCATTGGCGCGCTCATGAAGGTCATAGACCCCCCAGTAGCGGGTATTGATGTAGACATGCACGTAGCGGCTGCGCGGTGTCAGAATACCCATCTCAAGCTCGGTCTTGCGCAGGAACTGGTCACGCATGATCGTCCCGTGCGGCGGCATGTTGCGCAGGGGATCACGCCCGAACCTGGCCCCAATGGACCAGGAATCATGCCCCCCGCTCCTTAGCAGCAGCTGGTCAAAGGACTCAACCGGGCTGTCGGGAAAAAGGGGATGCTTAAGGCGGCGCTCGCCATAATCCCCGCGAAAATAAAACCGCAGGTGCTTCTTGGGGTGGGTGCGCGCATTGCCTCCATGGATACGCACACCGGCATCGATCTGGAACTGGTCGGATGAATCGGCAGGGTTGAAGAATTCCATCGCTACGGGAACCTCCGATCCCCTGCCCGTGCGGCTGGGATTACTGTAAATGCCATCCGGCCCGAAAAAATCGGCGTCGGCAACCGTCAACGAAAAGACAGGAAGGGTTTCCGACAAGTCGTCCTCAATGGTTGCTGCATATGCCGGGTCATCCACCACGTCGCTGTCCATGTCCGACTGGTCCTTGACATCGGCGGCAAAGAAATAACTCTGGGTATCCACATTGGTGGACTGGAACCCCTCCTTGTAGGCAACAGCACGCAGTGTTGTCGTGGAATTGATCGTGACAGGCTGGCTGTAAATGGTTCCGGTCTGCTCATCAGGCAATGTGCCGTCCGTGGTGTAACGTATCGTGGCACCCTCGGTTTCCGTGGTTATGGCAACGGCAAATGGCTGCTGATAAAAACCGCGGTTCACGGAAAACTTCGTGTCGGCCACGAACCCGCTGACGGCATTGCCATTCACCTCGCCGGGTGTCGGTGGAGAGAGATAACCGCTTGAGCCGGGGGCAGCCGGATCAACCGTGCGCGCACTTAATTCAGGCAGCATCAGCAGGTCCGAGCTGTCAATCGTCCAGTTCATGCCCTGGATGGCCAGGATGTTTTCGCCGGCAACAAGGGCGGCAATGCCCGCTGAGGCACTGAACTGCTCCTGGATGGTAGCCACCGAGTCAGAATGGAAATTTGTGGCCAGCGAGTTCCACAGGGGCAGAGCCGGAGCACGCGAGGAGGCAACAGGCTGGCCATTGATCCAGGCCGAGAAGCCATCGTCATAGCGCATGTTCAGGACAAGGGAGGCAATGTTGGCCGGGTTTGTCACCTGGAAGGGAATCCTGATATAGACAGAGGCGTTTACGTTGCGCATCTGTGAGAGGATGAAGCTGTCATTGCCGATATAGGGCGTGTAGTCACTTGAAGTGTCATAGCCGACACCGGTGGTCCCGGAGGTCCACGAGGCATCGTTAAACTCCCTGCTGTTCCAGCCATTGATGGCAGACCCGGGGACCAGCCACTTTGCCGGCGCATTCTCAGGCACCACGACCTCGGAAAGCACACGGGCAGAAGCCCCGTAGGAAATATCCTCAAACTGCTCCGGGTAATTAAACTCGGACACGACATTCACGCCATCAGGAGCAACAAGGGCCAGGTATTCACCCCCGGAATTGAGTGAAAAGCTTGTATGCAGTTCCCCGGAGGGGTCAGTGCGGTCCTTGCCGGAAGCAAACACCACAATGGAATCCCCGGCAGGTAGGCTGACCGCGGGAAAACTCCACTTGGTCAAGTCCTCAGGGTCATCGGTGAGATGCCAGCCGGCAAGGCCCAGCGGTTCTTCAACCTGGCTGGTTACCTCAATCCAGTCGGAGCTATCACCGTCTGTATCGGTGATTCCAGAGCGATTCTCCGCCAAAAACTCCGTAATGGTCAACTGCGCATCTGCCGGCACAATGAATGCAAGCAGGGAAAGGGTGAAAAAAGAAAATCGATACATGGAACTGGGGGTAGTGGGGGTGGGGGTTAGAAAGATCTGAAAGAAAACTTCACTGCTCACCCTAGCGGAGAAAAATGAATCCACCCTTAACGAAGACCGGGTTTCTTAAGTTTCTTTAAGTTCTGCCCGCAACACCGCATTCAGGCAGCCACAGACCTCAGAGGAAGCCGGCTCCAGCATCCAAATATACTGATAAAAACGATATCAGCCCAATTCCCCGTGACAACCGGATGCAAAAACAGCAGTCAGGACCTGATCCAGGGCAGCCCCGCTACCAGTTCTTAATCCACTTCGCCTCGTTCTCTTCCTTCTTCTCCTTGTCATCGCCGTATGACCAAAGGTCATAGGATCCCTTGTTGCGAAACTGGTCATCCTGAGCCTTGTCATACACGCGGTAGTAATAAGGATTGCCAAACCCGTCTATTAAGAACCAGCCACTGCCCCCCTCATCGGCAACAAGCCCCTGGGAAACGAGGTCCACGAGCTTTCCGCTGCCTTCCCTACCATCAGATGCAATTCCATCTCCGCCTACCAGTTCATTATCCCCATCGTCACTTAGTGCCTGGTAAAGGGCAATTGCCCCTTCCCTGCCATCGCCGCTGTTATCAACGGGCACAGGATACTCCCCCCACTCGTTGTAATACTTGGTGAGGCCGGCCTTGATCACTTCCAGTCCTGCACGGGTTTTTTCCTCAGCCGCCTTGTTCTGGGCAAAACTGATTCCGGCAATGGTCAGTGCCATTAAAATGGCAAGGATTGAGATAACCGTCAGCAACTCAATCAATGTGAAGGCGGGACTGTGTGCCCTGCCCCGTTTTCTATCGGTAGGGTTCATCATATTCGGGGGGTTTATGCAATATGAAGCGGCCTTGCAGACGGTGCAAGTAATGAACTTGCGCCCTGTTGCTCATTACTGGTTTGCCACTCCCTTGATAATCTCAACCATGGGAAGGAATAGCGCCATGACGATCACCCCGACCACCACGGCCAGGATCACAATCATCAGCGGTTCGAGCATGGAAGTCAGTGCTGACACCGCATTATCCACCTCATCATCATAAACGTCTGCCACTTTGAGCAGCATCTCGGGCAACTGACCGGTCTCCTCGCCCACATCAACCATGCTGATCACCATCGGCGGAAACACCCTGCTGGCCTCCAGGGGATTCACGATGGACTCCCCTTCCTTCACCGCATCATGCACATTTTGGATCGCATTGGAAATCACCGCATTGCCGGCTGTATCCCTTGTAATGTTAAGGGCCTGGAGAATCGGCACACCACTGGTCACCAGTGTTCCCAGCGTCCTGCTGAACCGGGCAATGGCGCTTTTCCGTTGCACGGAACCGAACAGGGGCATCTTCAGCTTGATCTGGTCAATGACGCGTCGCCCGCCGACTGTGGAAGCAGCTAACTTAAAGAGCACCACAAACACAAACAGCCCGATGCCAATTGGGACGATCTGTTGCTGGAGGCTCTCACTGAGATTAATCACAAACTTCGTTAATGGAGGCAGGGCATCCTTGGACCCGAGCATGTCCGCGAAGATCTGTTCAAACTTCGGCACGATCACCGTCAGGAGGAAAACCATGATCGCTGATGCAATCAGCATGACGATCACCGGATAGACCATGGCGGCAATGATCTTGTTCTTCAGTTTCTGGGCCTTCTCCGAATACTCTGCAAGGCGGATCAGGACCAGTTCAAGCACACCACCAAGCTCACCGGCCTTCACCATGTTCACGTAGAGCTTATTGAAGATCTTCGGGTGCTGGGCAAGGCTCTCGGAAAATGTGCTTCCTGTCTGCACGGAATCAGCAAGGCTGTTGATCGTCTTCTTGAGTACTGGGTTGGGTTCCTGCTTACCAAGCACGGTAAGCCCCCGCAGAAGCGGGAGTCCCGAGTCAATAAGGGTTGCCAGCTGTCGGGTGAAAATCATCAGCACCTTGCCCTTTATTTTCCCTGAGGAAAATAATGACCTCTCCTTGGCCTTGCTCCGCGAGCGCCCCTTGCGCTTACTCTTCTTGACATTGAGCTTCCCCTTACCCTCCTGGACGATTGCCGTTGGATAAACTCCGCCCTGGCGCAATTGAGCTATAGCCTCAGCCTCTGAACCGGC
Source organism: uncultured Verrucomicrobiota bacterium (assembly GCA_902589825.1). Taxonomy (GTDB): domain Bacteria; phylum Verrucomicrobiota; class Verrucomicrobiia; order Verrucomicrobiales; family DEV007; genus CACIUL01. The sequence goes on along the minus strand of CACIUL010000011.1, from coordinate 22,373 downwards.
ATCCAGCGAACCGGATATTTCTTCGCCCTTGGCGTCGACCGCAATATAGTTAAAAACAGGCATGGTAATTGGGATTGGAAACCGTAAAAGTTGGGGTTGTAAGGAGTTTAGGCAGGTTGTGGGGTTGCTGGCAATTGAAGATTGCCCCTTTGAGGAGTAAAAAAGAGAGGAACACTAGGTGTATTTAAGAACTTCCTCAATGGTCGTTTTTCCATTGTAGATATTGCGCAATCCATCATCGCGCAAGGTGCTCATACCAAGCTCGATTGCTTTCTGGCGCAAAACAACAGTGGGAGCACGCTCAGTGATCATCTCGGCAATAGGGTCACTGATATCCAGCAATTCAAAAAGGCCCTGCCTGCCCTTGTATCCTGAATTGCCGCAACTCTCACATCCTCCGCCAGTGAAGAACTCCTTGTCCCCAATATCCTCGGCACTCAGTCCGAGTTCACCAAGGAGTGCGGCACTGGGGCTGTAAGGTTGCCGGCAGTCATCACAAATCGTCCTTAAAAGGCGCTGACCGAGAATCCCCTCAAGGGAAGCCGCCACCAGGAACGGTTCGCAACCCATATCCACAAGGCGCGTCACCCCGCCAGGTGCGTCATTGGTGTGCAAAGTCGAGAAAACAAGGTGGCCGGTAAGGGAGGCCTGGATGGCAATCTGGGCGGTTTCCACATCCCGCATCTCCCCGACAAGGATACGGTCAGGATCCTGGCGCAGGAACGCGCGGAGTATCCGCGAGAATGTCAGCCCGATGCCATCATTGACCGGCACCTGGATAATCCCCTCAACGTCATATTCAACAGGATCCTCTGCAGTCAAGAGCTTGCTGTCGATGGTATTGATCCTGCGCAGGCAGGCATACAGTGTTGTCGTCTTGCCCGCTCCAGTAGGCCCGGTGACAATGAAGATACCGTTGGGCTTAACGATAGTATCCTCAATGTAGTCATAGATGGGGGCAGGCAGGCTCAGGTTATCCAGATCAAGGCTGACCGAGGCCCGGTCCAGCACACGCAGCACCACGCTCTCGCCAAATGTCGTCGGCAGCGTGGACACCCTGAAGTCAACATCACGCCCTGCCAATGACATCACGATGCGCCCGTCCTGCGGAATGCGACGCTCCGCGATATTGAGGTTGGACATCACCTTGATGCGGGAAATAATCGTGTTGGAAAGGTGAAGAGGAGGTGGCGCCATCTCATACAGGGCTCCATCGACCCGGTAGCGGATCTTGAAGTCATCCTCAAAGGGCTCAAAGTGGATATCCGAGGCCTGCTCCCGCATGGCCTGCTCAAGCACCAGATCAACGTAACGGACAATGGGCGCGGAATTCGCCTCAGAATCAGCATCGTCATCGCTCAGGGCCACCGCCTTTAACTGGGAGAGGATGTCATCCATTGCCCCGGCCCCTTCACCGGCTGTGTAAACCCTCTCAATGAAATCGAGTATCTGCGCAGTATCAGCAACACAGAAGGCAATCTCCCTTCCAAGGGCAAACCTGAGATCCTCTCCGATCTGCGGGTTGAGCGGGTCGGCAAGCGCCACGGTCAAAACGGCACCGTCATAACTGACGGGCACGGCCTGATAGAGGCGGGCGGTTCCAGTGGGAATAGCGGATACAAGCTCAGGGGGCGGTGTGAATCCCTTGAGGTCAAAATATTGTGTTCCCAGATCCTCGGCAATGAGACCAAAGACCTGTTCACGGCTCATTATCCCGTAATCAGCAATAAACTGTACAATATCCTTGCTGGAGCTCTTCAGCTGCTCATCAATCTCCTCAGCTTGCGCCTCGGAAAGATAGCCTCGCAATTTAAGCAGATCGATAACGGATCCGGGAGTCATGATGTTATGCGGGGCAGGTTATTTTATCTCGGTTTAACTGGCATCCGACATGGTTACATGGATGATTTCCTGTGCTGAGGTCATCCCGTTAAGCACCTTGCGGATACCATCCTCACGCAGGGTGCGCATGCCCAGCTCGCGGGCCTGCCGGCGCAGCTGCGGGGTCGAAAGGTTTTCATTGACCATGTGGCGCACCTCATCATCGATCTGGAAAATCTCAAAGATACCCGCCCTGCCCTTGTAGCCCGTCGCCCGGCACTTCACGCAACCTTCCGGCTTCATGATTGATGAGTCCGCCATCTGGGCAGCATCAATATTCAGTGTCCTCATTTCCCGCTCGGCCAGCTCACCGGAAGTCTTGCACTCACCGCAAAGCTTGCGGATCAAGCGCTGGGCGATAATGGCCCGGACAGCCGAGGCGATCAGGAAGCGCTTCACCCCGATATCCGCCAGACGGGCCACGGCACTTGGGGCATCATTGGTGTGAAGGGTCGAGAAAACCAGGTGACCGGTAAGGGACGCATTAATGGCAATGGATGCAGTTTCCAGGTCCCTGATCTCACCAATCATGATGATATTGGGTGCCTGGCGCAGGATAGAGCGCAAAGCGGCAGCGAAGCTCATGCCGACCTCCTCCTTAACCATCACCTGGTTAATGCCGGACATCTGGTATTCAACTGGATCCTCAACGGTAATGATCTTGCGGTCCGGCTTGTTGATGTAGTTCAGGCAGGCATAAAGGGTTGTAGTCTTCCCGGACCCGGTCGGACCGGTCACAAGGAGAATCCCATCCGGCAATGAAATCAGGTTCTCAAAGGTATGCTGGTCATCGCTCAAAAAGCCAAGCTGCGGCAGGCCAAGCTTGAGTGCCTCCTTGTCAAGGATCCGCATCACCACCGACTCACCATGGTTGGTGGGTATTGTGGAGACCCGCAGGTCCACGTCCTTCTCGCCGAGCTTTAACTGAATGCGAGCGTCCTGCGGCAGACGTTTCTCGGCAATACTCATTGCCCCGGTCATAATTTTAATGCGCGCAATAATGGCCGTTAAAAGATTGCGCGGGTGACTGGCCACATCATGAAGGACACCATCAATACGGTAACGAACACGAACGGATTTCTCCAGGGGCTCAATATGGATATCCGAGGCACCCGCGGTAAATGACTCCCTTAATATCTGTCCAACCAGCTTGATGATCGGTGCATCATTGGCATCTACTTGACCGGATTGACCGCCACCCGCGTTCTCGGACACGACGATCATGTCATCCACACCATCCCCGCCACCAATGGCCTCCTCATACCATCGGCCAATGGCATCACTTACCTGGTCCGGTGATGCACAGCGGGCATCAACATCGAAATTAAGGACATGGTTAAGGCTGTCGAGCGTCTCAAAGTCAAAGGGGTCACTGACGGCCACCTGCAGGCGGTTCTCGTCAAATCCGATCGGCACGATCCGGTACCGCCTTGCATCTTCAAGGCTGACCAGCGAAACGATCTCCTCCGGAGGAGTGAAATGGGTAAGGTCGACAAATTCAAGGGCGGCATTAATTGAACAGACCCGGGCAACGTCCATCTCCTTCACGACCCCCGTGCGAATGAGGGTCTCGACCACGGACTCGTTTCCCTGTCGCTGACCGCGCGCAGCCTCCACCTCTTCCACGGTGAATAGCTCAGCCTCGGAAAGGATCTCAATGAGGTAGTCTTCTTTGGCGGAATACAAGTTATCTCAAGCGTTGGGGTCAATGCAGCCGATGCTCAAAGCAAAACATCAAACAGCGGGCAGCTTCTATACCAGCAATCCCCCTGTAATGGCAAGCCTTTTCAGAGCAGAGATGACTGAAAATCAACCAAACCCGGGCTGCTTTTGCCGCCAATGGCAGGCAACAAAGGTCAAGCTATTGCTGCCCTGAGGCGTTATCGACGCGGAAAATAACTTCTCCCGGCAATTGCATGTTCAGCCGATCCCTCGCAATCGCCTCAAGATAATGGGGATCCTTTATTGTCCGCTGTTCCTCCTCAAGCTTGCGCTCCCGCAGCATGCTTAGCCCTGCATATTGCTCCTGCAGAACCTGATTACGCTCATCAAGCACACTCAACTCCTCGTATTCGGGCACAAAGAATGAGAAAACAAGCAGGCAGAAAAACAACAAGGCAACCACCGCAAGCAAGCGGGTCAGGCGTTGCCAGATATCAAGCCCAATCTGCTTTCGGTTCAGGCGGTCAGGAACGCGACGCGATCTCTTATTTACCATAAATAGTCCAGTTACCTAGACTTTTAGTTTACCACCATATACAGCATTCGCACCAAGTTCTTCCTCAATTCTAAGCAATTGGTTATATTTTGCAATCCGGTCAGAACGGCTGAGCGAGCCGGTCTTGATCTGGCCTGCGTTGGTGGCAACTGCGATGTCAGCAATGCTGGCATCCTCGGTTTCACCGGAACGATGGGAAATCACCGCGGTGTAATCATTGTCCATCGCGAGAGAAACTGCGGCCAGGGTCTCCGTCAGGGAACCGATCTGGTTAACCTTCACCAGAATGGAATTGGCTGTCTGCGAGTCAATCCCGCGCTGCAGGAACTTCACATTGGTCACAAAAAGGTCATCGCCGACGAGTTGAGTGCGGCTTCCTATCTTCTCAGTAAGAATCTTCCAGCCGTCCCAGTCATTTTCATCACAGCCATCCTCTATGGAAATAATCGGGTAATTCTCCTGAAGCTGCGCGTAATAGTCCACGAGTTCCTCGGCACTGCGCTCTGAACCGTCAGATTTCTTGAACACATAGAGCCCCTTCTCTGCGTCATAAAATTCACTGGAGGCAACATCGAGGGCAATGGCGATCTGATCCCCCAGACTGTAGCCTGCCTTCTCAACGGCTATCCCGATTGCTTCAAGCGCATCATCAGCCGAACTCAGGTTGGGAGCAAAACCCCCCTCATCGCCGACGGCGGTGGATAGCCCGCGGTCATGGAGCACATCAGCCAGAGCATGGAAGATCTCGGCGCCATAGCGCAGGCCCTCGGAAAAACTCGGGGCCCCCTTGGGAATAATCATAAATTCCTGGAAATCAATCGGGGCATCGGAGTGCTCCCCGCCGTTGATAATATTCATCATCGGCACCGGCAATGTCACCGCCTCATCACCACCCAGGTATTTATAGAGGGGAAGCCCTGCAGCACTTGCAGCCGCCTTGGCATTGGCCAGCGATACCCCAAGCACGGCATTAGCGCCTAGTTCCTTCTTGTTTGCGGTTCCATCCAGTTCAATCATCGCCTGATCAATGGCACCTTGATCAGCAGCATCCTTTCCTGTTAGGACCGAGGAAATCCTGGAGTTCACGTTGTCAACAGCCTGCCTTACCCCTTTGCCACGGTAACGGGCCTTGTCTCCATCCCTCAATTCCCAGGCTTCGTGTTCACCGGTACTTGCCCCGCTGGGAACCGCAGCACGACCAACAGCCCCGCCGTTAAGGTGCACATCAACCTCTACGGTTGGGTTGCCGCGTGAATCGATGATTTCTCTGCCTTTAACGGCCGTTATGGTGGTGTTGGACATAGTGCTTATTTCTGAAAATTAACCGTTGTGTTATGGCTTCCCTGCCGGAGAAACAATCCATGCTAAAGGCAAGCTCAATGCGCCTTCACCATGAAGTATAAACTGGCTTAGCCCGCATAGGGTTTAATGGAAGCAATCCTAACCTTGCGACTTTCGCCGTCTTTTTCAGTGGGCAGTTCGAGCTCGTCACCTGCCACTCTTCCCAACAGGGCAGCCCCCATCGCCGACAGATAAGAAACAATACTCTTCTCGATGTCAGTATCCCAGGCGCCAAGGACGGTAACCGTCTCGCTTCCTTCTGAATTAACATTCTCTATCTCAACAATGGTCCCCACGGCCACAGCTGAGCCGTCAGCCTCTGAGAAATCCGTGCCACGAGCCGTTGCAATCTCGGCCTCCAGTTCCGCCTTCTGGCGCATCAATACCGCCTGTTGCTGCTTGGCCGCCTTGAACTCAAAGTTTTCCTTCAGGTCACCGTATTCCCTGGCAATGCCAATCTCCTTGGAGTTTTCCGGGATTTTCTTGTTAATAATGTCATCGAGTTTCTCACGACGTTGCTGCAGGCTTTCCCAGGAAACGATGACACCGGCCGGTTGTAAGGTCTCCTCGGCCCCCTCCGACTTCTCTCCGGTAATGAGATCCTCCACGGAAGGGAATACCTTGATAATGCGCGCCAGGAGGGAATTCTTGTTAAGGCCCTCAAAGACCGGAGTCGACTGAATCCGCCGAGTAAAGTGGCGCACCTCTGCTGTATCACTTTCTGCCAGCAGGTCGGGAACCAGTTCCTTGTCATCCATCAAAAGGTCATGAAGCCGGTTTGTCTTCGGAGTAGATTCATCCAGATGGTCCCTCTCAAGGGCCGCAATAATTGCCGCGGAAATCCCCGGGTCACTGAACACCCCGGCGGCAAAACCCTTACGCTCCTTACATATCCATGCCAACACCTCTGCCCCAAGGCTGCGCTGCTGAAGCCCGGCAGTCAGGTCACGGGTAAGTGTATCGCCCTTGCCGTTCTCGTGGATAAACTTTGAGATTTCAGCGATCGCCCTTGTTCCGGATCCCTCCAGGGCGGCAATCAACCTGCTGACCCACTCATCCTCTCCAAAAACTTCCCGGGACAGCAGATATACCTGCCTCTGGCAGGCAACTCCCATACCCTTGAGGATTTCAGGAAACCTTCCGCTGTGCTCACGCAACACATCAAGGACCGGCATCCTCCCGGCCTCCATCCCGTCGATATCTTCCACAAGCCCGTCACGGGCCAGGAGCAACTCAACCGCCACCCCGGGTGTCTTCTTGATGGCAACCGCCGCTGTTGAGCTCGCCATGTTGACCACATCCTCTAGCTCAATGGCCGGCTCATCAAAGGTATCAAGATTCTTGCGCAAATTTTCCAAGACCTTGATCTTCGCCTTAATGTCCTTGGCTGCCTCAAAATCGCCGATCAACGCCTCCCCTGCCGACAGGTTCTCATCACGCAGCTCAAATGGAATATTTCTTTTTGAAGGCAGCACAAAACGAGTGTCGGAACGGATCTGCCTTTTGGCCGACTCCCACCAGCTGCGATATTTTTCCTCGGCAACGATTCTCCCCTTGATCTCATCCTCCCAGTTATCAAGAAACATGGAACCCCCAAAACTGGTCAATACCTGCTTGGCAAAATCGACAGGATCATCAGCAGCGAGCTGCTTGACCCCTTCCGGGTCCGCGGCAAACTTTGCCATGACGTGATCCGAGCCCAACACATCAAGGGAATTGGCTGCAAATTGCAGCTTCATTGAGTGTCCCGGCTTTTTCTCAAAATCAATTACAAGCCGATCACCGAACAAATCCCATTCCTTTACGGTTCCCGGCCCCCAGCTTTTATGAAGACAAAAGGTACCCGGCTCCAGTGCGGATATCTTCTCGCCGATTTGGGAATCCAGTCGACCTGCGTCAACCAATGTTTGAACCTGCTCATTCATGGGGCGCGCACAATAGGAAAGACAAGGGTCAACCGCAACGGCAAATGCATATCAATTTCGCCAAATTTGCCGAATTTAGGGGCCAAAAGCCCCCCGATAACTGGAAATAGACGTTTTTTTCGAAATTTAGAGTTGTCAAAGTTTCCCTCATCCACCTAGTTTAGGCCATCCAAAACATGAAAAAGCTGATCATTTTTGCCTTTGCCACCTGCATGCTCGTTACGAGTTCATCATTTGCAGACATCCAGTCTCCTCCGGGAGGAAAGCAAAACCGCATCTATAAGTTATCCCGAGCGGTGGCCAACATTGTGTATGGCATCAATGAAATACCATCCACCTGGTCACGCGTGAACAATGAGCAGGGCTCAGTCCATGCAGCCAGCTATGGATTGATCAAGGGTAGTTATCGCACCGTGATCCGTGCCGGTTACGGTGTTTATGAGTTTGCCACTTTCCCTTTTGCAACCTACAAGGGAAGCTTCCGTGCGGATTTTTCCGGCAAGAGTATCTGGTGGGACTTGAACCACGGGTATTCCGAACTTGCCCCCGAGCTTGGCTTCCAGAGCAAATTCGACACCGGCAGGGCGCAAAGCTGGTAGGCCACGAGGATCACGCCTCAAACCGCCACATTTTTAGGATCAATACGATCGCCCCCGTTGACCACATCCGGTCGGCATGTGGTATCTTGTGCTCACTGAAGACATGAAAGCACAGGTGTTAGAAAGGATTATCCATGCCGCGCAGGTTGCCATCTTATAGAGGTATGGATCAGATCAATGTTCAATGACAAGCGCCGCGTCCTGCTTTACGCAGTCCTTCCAAGCTGCTTCACTCTGATTCTTATTTCCCTTTACTTCTCGGGAATAGAGCTACTGCAAGGCATCACCAGTCCAGCAACTCAGCGTGAGTTCGGACTTCTGGAGAACGCCCAGAACCTTCTCCTCATTCTATGCGTTCTGCTTTGCTGGCGGACTTCTCGCAGCGAAGCCTGCAACCACTGGAAATGGTTCTGGCGAATGGGCTCCTTTGCCTGCTTGCTCCTTTTCATGGAGGAGATTGACTGGGGGGATCACTACTGGAGCGCCTTGACCGGAACACAACGTCCCAGCGGGGAATACTTTAACATCCACAACCAGGGCAACATCACGCGCTGGTTGAAAAAACTCGTCGATGGCGGATCGGTGGTGTTGTTCATCCTGATACCGCTCGCAGGCAAACGGTTACCCGCCAAAGTGCAGCAACTGGTTCCAGACCTACACTCGGCACTGACCCTCCTGTGCGGACTACTCACCAGCAAACTGGCCCACGCACTGGAAGATGCCGGCATGGACAACAACGGTAGCCTTTTGAACAACATCTCAGAATTTCGTGAAACATTTACCTACTGGGTCGGACTGCTCTACCTCTGGGAAGTCGCACAAAGGAGAAAAAATGCCGTCCAGAAAACGGCCGCCCCGGACAAAGGGTAGGGAATAGCTCAAGAATTCCTCTCTTTTATTGGATCACTCAGGGGCAATTGCCTGCAATTTGCACCATTTTCCTCCTTGCAAATGGGTAATTCTACCCGATTGTTGCCGCCCGCGAGTCATAAAATCTGCCGTTGGTCCCTGGGTGCCGGACATCAAAAGCTGGTCCTGTTCACCACACTCGTCAGGGGAAACCCGGCAAAAAAGAAAAAATAGCAATGCCAGTTCGATTAGCCCGGTTTGAAATGCCGGATCGCCTCACTAAAGACGATAACTCCACCGAAACCTATGCCCGCTTCACGGCAGAACCTTTTGATCCGGGTTACGGTCACACTGTCGGCAACTCCCTCCGTCGTGTATTACTATCCTCCCTTGAGGGTGCGTCCATCACCTCTGTAAAAATCAAGGGTGCCCAGCATGAATTTGGCAGCCTGCCCGGCGTCCTGGAGGACATTACCGACATCGTGCTCAACCTGAAAAAGGTGAAGTTCAAGCACTTCGAGAACAAGGATGCTAAAATGATGGACCTCAAGGTAACCAAGTCCGGCGAGGTCACCGCGGCCGACATTACCGAGGATGCCCAGTATGAAGTGGTAAACAAAGACCAGCACATCTGCACACTTGACCGCAACATGACCTTTGAGTGCGAGATGGAAGTGCGGGTAGGACGCGGCTTTGCAACAGGAGATGAGAACAAGAGTGAGGACATGCCTATTGGCGTCATACCGATTGATTCCATTTTCTCACCGGTCACACGCGTGAAATACAGCGTGGAGAACAGCCGGGTCGGACAGCGAACCGACTATGACAAGCTGATCCTTGAAATCTGGACTGACGGACGCATCGAGCCCCATGATGCACTTACCCAGTCATCAGCAATCCTGCGCCACCACCTTGATGTTTTTGTCAACTACGATGACAACCAGGTTGAGTTTGAGGACAAGCCGGAAGCGGAAAGCGAGGAAAATGCCGAGCTTCGCAAGCTGCTCAACATGAGCGTCAACGAGATCGAGCTTTCTGTTCGTGCCGCAAACTGCCTGAATAACGCCAACATCACATCTGTGGGACAATTGGCACTGAAGTCTGAAGCGGAAATGCTCAAGTATAGAAACTTCGGCAAGAAGTCACTCAACGAGATCAAGGAAAAGCTGCAGGAACTGGGGCTCTCGCTTGGCATGCAGCTTGATACCACCCTCCTTGACCCATCACTCCTGGCCGGCACCTTGCATATCCCGGAGCCTCAGGGTCCCGGGCTGGAAGACCTTATTGCCGCAAACCTTGACGACTGAACAAAGAGGTAACCGGCAGAAATTCGCGTTGCGTGAAAGGGCCAAGAGCCTATAATCACGATCCCCCCTGCCAAAGGAACACCATTCTTAGCAATCCCTGCCAAACCCGCCCATTGCATCTCTGGCCATGAGACACCGACGCAAAACCAGTAAATTACAGCGCAACAAAGCGCACCGACGCTCCCTGCTTGCCAATCAGGCATGCAGCCTGATTGAGCACCGACAAATCCGCACCACCTTGGCAAAGGCAAAGGCATTGCGACCGGTTGCCGAAAAGCTGGTAACGTATGGTAAAAAAGGCCTCATTGCCGAGCAGTCCGGTGAAAAGGCAAAAGCCGTGCATTACCGTCGCCGCGCCTTTGCGTTCCTTCGTCAAAAGGAAGCGGTCAAAAAGCTCTTTGCCGAGGTGGCTCCAGCCTCTGCAGAGCGTGTCGGCGGCTACACCCGGATCACTAAGCTGGGAGCACGCCCAAGTGACTCCGCGCCAATGGCTTATATTTCATGGGTTGACCTCTTCGTTGAAACCGATGAAGAGCCCGCTTTAGGCGCTGCCACAGAGGCAACCTCTGAAGCTTGACCCGGCATCCAGCAACAGGCGTCATTGTCCTTAACCTAACGCTGGTTAAGTGGCGCTTGTGTTCTATTTGGCGGTTTCAAGTGCCTATTGGTTTTAGATCCTTGTGCATCAGAAACGTTGCGCTGTTGCAGCCCTATTCATTAATGTAGGGAAATCTTTGAAAAGATTGGTAATTCGTTTATAATGACAAACTTCGATCTCCCCGGGATCGATTCATTATGTCGGTCATTGTTCTCATAGGTATCACCCTCTTCGTGTGCAGTGCCGTTGCAATATGGATCACGCTGCGTGCATCAGCAGATGCAGACCGCTGGCGCCATGCGCTTCATAAGCGTTCCCGGATGGCGCTGCAGGATCCAGCCCGTAGCGCCAAGCGTAAAAAAAACCGCCCATTGGCCGATCGCCAACGCCTTGAGGAAAACGCACAAAAGCTTGAAGGCTCAACGTTTTTCTTCTAGCCGTACGATCTTCCGCCACCTGAATTCCCGGAAGCCACAGGAAATGTAATTCGTCGCTCTTTCCGGACTTTAATCGCGTGAGATTTCTTGCGCTAAATCCATATATCTATCAGAGAATGAAGCTGATAGTGTCTCTCTGAGATCCTTGACTGATCTTCAGGCACTGCTAGTATTTCAACAGCTATTCTGATAAATAACCAATCTAAGGGAAATCATGACAAAAAATTACTCGGGTTGTGGCAGCAATATTCATATCCGGCCACTGATGTCCAGCCGCAGGGACTTCCTGCATGTGGGGCTCGTCGGAGGGCTGGGGCTTTCATTACCGGAACTTCTCCGCATGGAGGCAAATGCCGCACAGAAGCATTACGAATCAAAGGAGGGCCCTGCCAAATCCGTGATTCACATTTTCCTGCCCGGCGGAATGGCACAGCAGGAATCCTTTGATGCCAAACCCTATGCGCCAACTGAATACCGTGGCCCGCTAAAATCCATCGGCACCAAGATCGTTGGAACCCGGTTTGGACCCAACTTCAAGAACACTGCTGCAATTGCCGACAAACTTGTCGTCCTGAATTCCCTCACCCATGGTGAAGCTGCCCACGAGCGCGGTGTGCACAACATGTTCACCGGCTACAAGCCAAGCCCTGCCCTGAGCTACCCGAGCTTTGGCAGCGTGGTCAGTCACGAGTTCGGTCCGCGTGCCGATCTCCCTCCCTACGTCTGCATTCCCAACCAGCCCAACGAGTATGCCGGCAGCGGTTACCTGAGTTCTGCCTATGGTGCCTTCAGCCTTGGCAGCGATCCTGCGAGCGGAAACTTTACCGTGCGTGACCTGGCACTGCCCGGGGGCATTGACGAGTCGCGCTTTGCCAAGCGCAAGTCCATCCTGGAAACAGTGGATTCCCATTTCCGTAAGGCAGAAAAATCCGATGCGCTTGATGCAATGGACACGTTCTATCAGCGCGCCTACGGCCTGATCAGTTCACCAGAGGCACGCGAGGCCTTTGATATCAACAAGGAACCTGCCAAACTGCGTGATGAATACGGCCGGAATGCCGCAGGTCAGCGCATGTTGCTGGCCCGCCGCCTTGTGGAGTCAGGGGTTCGATTTGTATCACTTACATACGGTGGCTGGGATCACCATGATAATGTCAAACGCGGGTTTGAGGGACAAGCACCACCCCTTGACCAGGCGTATGCGCGCCTCATTCGCGACCTTGAGGAACGTGGCCTGCTCGACTCAACACTGGTGATGCTCACCTCGGAGTTCGGCCGCACCCCAAAGATCAACAAAACGGCCGGCCGCGACCACTGGCCCAAGGTTTTCAGCGGCCTTCTTGCAGGAGGCGGCCTGAAAAAGGGCGTCGTCTACGGCAAATCTGACGCGCTGGCCACCGAGCCTGAGGAAGACCCGGTTTTCCCGGCCGATCTTGCCACGACTGTTTATAAGCAACTTGGCATCATTGCTGACAAGGAGCTGATGGCTCCCGGTGACCGGCCAATCGAGATTGTCGACGGGGGGAAAGTGATCACGGACATCATTGCCTGAGTAAAGCATCAGCCAGGTCTCATACACCATGAAAACGAACCGCCTGATTCTGGTTCTTGCCTTAATCGCTATACCTGCCCAGAGCGTCTTAGCCTCAAGCCCATCTCTGGGCAACATTCTTCCCCGGGGCGGTCAACGCGCAACGGACATGGAACTGAATTTTCACGGCGACCGTCTCAATGACGCGGTGGAAGTCATGACCTATTCCCCGGGCTTTACTTTTGGACCGATAGAGGTCATCTCACCCAAACACGTGAAGGCCAAGGTAACCATTGCCCAGGATGCCAGTCTTGGTGAACACCTCATGCGCATCCGCACCAACAGTGGCCTATCCTATGTAAAAAGTTTCTGGGTGGGGCAATTTGCCAATCTCGCAGAAAAAGAACCAAACAGTGAATTCTCCAGTCCCCAGACCGTGCAAATGAATACAACGGTTCAGGGTGCCCTCGAAAATGAAGACGTGGATTACTATGTCACCACGGTAAAGAAAGGACAACGTATCAGTGCTGAAGTTGAGGGCATACGGCTTGCCGGCGCTTTTTTTGACCCCTATGTGGCCATCCTTAATAGCGAGCGCTTTGAGCTGGCCGCTTCAGATGACACCTCATTGCTCCTCCAGGACAGCTCCGTTTCTGTCATCGCTCCAGCAGATGGAAACTACATTATACAAATCCGGGAAAGTTCCTACACTGGCAATGCGAACTGCCGATACAGGCTGCACATTGGTGCATTCCCAAGGCCTGCGGCAGTCTATCCCGCAGGCGGGCAGTCAGGCACCGACCTTGAGGTTAAGTTGATTGGCGATCCTGCCGGGGAAAGCACTAAAACGGTCACTCTTCCACCTGATGCTAAGGAGACTTTTATGATTCACGCCGATGCCGACGGCCTGCTCTCTCCGGCACCAAACCCCCTGAGAGTTTCCCCTTTTCCCAATATCCTGGAAACCGAGCCCAACAACAATCTTGCCCAGGCCACCGTCACCACCGTTGCACTGCCGGCCGCATTTAATGGAATCATCAGCCAAGATGGTGACCAGGACTGGTTTCGCTTCACGGCAAAAAAAGGGCAGCGATTTATCTTTCGTGCCCATGCTAAATCAATTGGATCGCCGGTCGACACCATCCTCAATATCTACGGCCCCGACAAAAAACACATCACGAGCAACGATGACGACAGTGGCAAGCAGGACAGCAAGATCGACTTCACTGCCCCTGCCGACGGGGATTTTACCTTAAGGGTGCGTGACCACCTGAAAAAAGGAGGGCCCGGCTATGTTTATCGCGTCGAGGCTAAAGCAATATCCCCTGCCCTGTCCCTCTCCATCCCCTATTTCGGCCGGGCAGATTACCAGTCCCGTCAAATGATCTATGTCGCCCGCGGCAACCGTTTTGCCACCAGGATTAACGCCTCAAGGGCAAACTTCGGCGGCGACCTGGTGCTGGAAGCCAAGGGCTTGCCCGAGGGGGTCACGCTAAAGGCCGACCCAATGCATACCAGCGTCAACTCCGGTGTCCTGCTCTTTGAGGCAGCTGCTGATGCTCCGGTCAAGGGAACTCTTGTGGACCTTATTGCCAGACATTCCGACCCGGAGAAAAAGATCAGCGGCTCTTTTTCACAACCGCTCGACTTCGTGCTCGGACAACCCAACAACACGGTCTATTACAAGAGTCAGGCACCGAAATTCGCTGTTGCCGTCGTGGAGGAACTGCCTTTTGAAATCAATGTCAATCCTCCCGCCGTGCCACTTGTTCGCAACGGCACCCTTGGTCTCCGTGTAACAGTAAAGCGCAAGGAGGGATTTGATGCGGCAATTACCCTGCGCCAACTCTGGCATCCTCCGGGGGTCAGTTCACAGCCAACCATCCAAATTCCCAAGGGAAAAAATGAAATTACCTACACGCTGACTGCCAATGGCAGTGCCGCATTGCGCACCTGGCAAATTGCCGTGATGGCTGAATCCGATGCCGGCAAGGGGCAAATACTTGCCAGTTCAGAACTCGTTCCCCTCACCGTGGCTGAGCCATATCTCGGGATGAAAATAGAGATGGCTGCCGTCGAACAGGGCAAGGAAGGCCAGGTTCTCTGTAAGTTAACACAAGCCACCCCGTTTGACGGCAAGGCCAAGGTGAAGTTACTGGGACTGCCGGCAAAGGTGGTGGCTCCGGAAATCGAAATCGACAAGACAACAACCGAAATCACTTTCCCTGTGACCATTGCTCCCGACAGCCCGAAGGGGCAACACAAGAACCTTTTCTGCCACCTCACAATTCCCGCAGCGAATACGATCATTCCCCATAATGTGGGCCATGGAGGAGTCCTGCGGATTGATCCTCCCCCCAAAAAGCCCGCACCAAAACCGGCCCCAGAACCTGAGAAGAAAAAACCAGCGGCTACCGTGGTGAAAGCAGCACCAGCCAAGAAACCGCTTTCAAGGCTGGAAAAGCTTCGTCTTGACGCGAAAAATAAATGAAAGCGGTCTTATTTACCCTGATCCTATCTGCTATCACGCCGGGTGCACGGGGAGCTGATTTCCACAAGGACATTCAGCCTCTGCTCGAGACCCGCTGCATTAGCTGTCACGGCAGCACAAAGCAAAAAGGCGGGCTCGACCTGAGTACCCTTGAAGCCGCGATCAAGGGCGGTGACACGGGGTCGGGCATTGCTCCCGGCAAGCCTTTGGAAAGTGAAGTCATTCACCGTATTTCCCTTGCACACGATGATGATGACATCATGCCACCCAAGGGTGATCCCGTGTCCAGGGAGCAAATACAGGCACTCTCTAACTGGGTGAGCCAAGGTGCCAAGTGGCCTGATGGCACCATCCTGGTAGGCAAGGTCCCCGAAGACATCACCAGCGCCAAGGATGCAGAAGGCCTGCTCTCCATTGCCGTTTACCCACCTACTGTCTCCCTTACAACGAATGCCGACCTGCAGCGCCTTGTTGCCATTGCCAGTTATGAGGATGGCACCACAAGGGATATCACCAGGAAAGTCACCTTCAGCCCGCAGGATACCTCACTGGTCAGTGTTGCAGGAAATCTTCTTCGCCCACGGAATGACGGTCAAACAAACCTGGTTACCGCTTTTCACGGCAAACAAGCGAGCATCCCCCTGCAAGTCGAGACATCAGCAAATAACAGGCCCATCAGTTTCCGGCTCGATATCATGCCAATCTTTATGCGTGCAGGATGCAATACAGGGTCATGTCACGGATCCGCCCGTGGTCAGGACGGCTTCATGCTCTCACTTTTCGGCTACGACCCGGCCGGCGACTACCACCGGATCACCCGTGAATTAACCAGCCGGAGGATCAACCTGGCAATCCCCGAAGAAAGCCTGATGATTGAAAAGGCGATTGGATCTGTGCCGCACACCGGCGGCACGCTTTTTGACAAAAAAAGTGAGTATTATCACACGCTTCGTAATTGGCTTAGCAACGGGGCTCCTGATGACGGAAAGGAAATTGCCAGCCCGGTCGCGCTCAACATCTACCCGGAACAGGTCGTCCTGGAAGGCAGGGGCTCAAAGCAGCAGTTCATTGCTGTCGCGAGCTATTCTGACGGAACGACGAGGGATGTCACCTCCCTCGCTGTCTTTGAGTCAAACAACGCCCCTTCCGCAGCAATTGATAAGGATGGAATGGTCACCGCCGGCAACCGGGGAGAAGCCTTTGTCATGGCTCGCTTCGCCACATTTACCGTGGGGTCGCAGGCTATCGTCATCCCAGAGAGCCTGGAATACAACAAGCCGGAGTTCCCTTCGGACAACTACATAGACCCACTGGTAGCTGACAAGCTCCACAAGTTGCGCATTGTCCCATCCGAATTGTGCACCGATGAACAATTCCTTCGCAGGGTCACCATTGACATTACCGGAACCTTGCCTGATGAAGAGCAATTCCGTGCATTCATGGCTGACTCCTCCACGGATAAACGCCAGACACTTGTCGATAAACTCCTGGCGCGGAAGGAATTTACCGAGGTCTGGGTCATGAAGTTCGCTGAACTTCTTCAGATTCGCACCAACCCGAACAACCAGGTCAGCTACAAGGCCACGCTGCTATATTACAACTGGTTGCAGGAACGCATCGCCAACAATGTTCCCTTCAATAAGATTGTCCAGGAACTCCTGTCCTCAACCGGGGGAACGTTTACCAATCCCTCCACCAATTATTACCAGATTGAACGGGATACGCTGAAGCTTTCCGAGAATGTTGCCCAGGTCTTCATGGGAATGCGCCTTCAGTGCGCACAATGCCATAACCATCCCTTTGACCGCTGGACAATGAACGACTACTACTCTTTTGCAGCATTTTTCTCTCAAATCGGACGTAAAAGAGCCCAGGACCCGCGCGAGGTCATTGTCTACAACCGTTCCAACGGCGACATGAAACACCCTGTTGGAGGCAGGGTGATGGAACCGGTTTTCCTTGGTGCGGAAAAGCCAGAGATCAAATCCGGCCAGGACAGGCGTGAAATACTCGCGGAATGGATGGCTTCGCCGAAGAATCCTTTCTTTTCCCGCAACCTTGCCAACATCGTATGGGCACACTTCTTCGGTATTGGCATCATCAACCCCGTTGATGATGTCCGTATCAGTAACCCGGCATCAAACCCACAACTCCTTGATGCGCTTGCGCAGAGATTTACCGACTACAATTACGACTTCAAAAGACTGGTTCGTGATATCTGCACTTCACGCACCTATCAGTTGTCGACCCGGGTCAATGAAAGCAACCAGGGAGACAACAGCAACTTCTCACACGGTTCCATCCGCAGGTTACGCGCTGAGGTAATGCTCGATGCGATAAGCCAGGCCACCGATACCAAGAACAAGTTCAGAGGCCTGCCACTCGGTGCCCGGGCTGTGCAAATCGCCGACGGCAATGTCTCCAGTTATTTCCTCAGGACATTCGGGCGTGCCGAGCGCAAGACCGTGTGCTCCTGTGAGATCAAGATGGAGCCAAACCTAGGCCAGGCCCTGCACCTGATCAATGGTGATGCAACCGGCAGCAGGATAGCCAGCGGCAAGGTCGTGGCGACAATGCTCAAGGACGGAAAATCCCCTGAGCATGTTATTGAGAACCTTTATGTCAGGACATTCAGCCGTCTTCCCACAGAAACAGAGTTAAGCCAGTTGCTGGAGAAGATAGACAAGGATCCCAAAAAGGTCCGTCAGGATCTTGAGGATGTGTTCTGGGCATTGCTCAACGCAAAGGAATTCATCTTTAACCACTAGACAGGTAATGCAAACAGCAACTGCCTTGCAACCAGCGGAAAAGGGCTGGAAAGCCTGCATCAGGAAAAGCATCACTTCAGTCTTCCTGGTAATGCTTCTATACAGTGTGACCACCCACGCCCCGCTTGCCGAGGGTGCGGATAAAATCACCTATGAAGACCATCTCCGGCCAATCCTGGCAGACCGGTGCCTTAGTTGCCACAACCCGGATAAGGCGAAGGGTGGGCTTGACCTCAGCACCTACTCAAGTCTCATGCAGGGTGGTTCGTCCGGGGAAATTGTTAATGCCGGTGATCCTGACAGCAGTCGGCTGTTCCGTTCCGTAGCCCATCTTGAGGAGCCCTTCATGCCCCCAAAGGCAGATAAACTGACCGAGCCCCGCCTTAAGGTAATGCGCGACTGGATTTCCGGCGGACTGCTTGAGAATTCTGGCAGCAAGGCCAAGGCCGGTAAACCGGCTTTCAAGATGGAACTGGCACAGCCGTCAACGGGCAAGCCCGAAGGTCCGCCGCCAATGCCCGAGCACCTTGTGCTCGCCCCGGCAGTCACCTCGCAAAGGCCGGCAACCCCATCGGACATTGCTTCCAGCCCATGGGCACCACTCATCGCACTTGCCGTGCCCAAGCAGGTTCTCCTCTATAATACGGATACCCTGCGCCTTGAGGGAGTCCTCCCCTTTCCCGAAGGCACCCCTTCCAGCCTTGCCTTCAGCCGCAATGGATCCATCCTGGTCGCAGGTGGCGGCAGGGGCGGCAAAGCCGGCCTCGTTGTCGGGTGGTTGATCAAGACAGGCGAACGCGTATTCGAGATCGGCTCGGAGTTTGACGCCGTGCTGGCCGCCGACATTACGGCCGACCACCAATTAATTGCACTTGGAGGGCCCGGCAGGAGGATAAAGATTTATTCAACCTCGGATGGCCAGGAAGTGGCAAATATAAAGAAGCATACCGACTGGGTAACCTCCCTGGCCTTCAGCCCGGACGGCATTCTGCTGGCAACCGGTGACCGCAATGGTGGCCTGTATGTCTGGGAATCAGAGACTGCGAACCCTTTTTATACATTAAAGGCGCACAGTAAATCAATCACATCCATCAGTTGGCGGGCTGACTCCAACGTGGTCGCATCCGCCTCGGAGGATGGCAGTGTGAGACTGTGGGAAATGAATCAAGGAAAGCAGGTCAAAAACTGGAACGCCCACGGAGGCGGCGTTACCGACATGGCGTTTTCTGCTGATGGTCGCATTGTCACTTGTGGCCGGGACCGGAATACTAAAGTCTGGGACAGCAACGGCAGCCAGAAAAGTGCCACCAAGGAATTCTCCGATATACCGGTCAGCTCATGCCTGAGCCACGATGGCAACCGTTTTGTTGCTGCTGACTGGATTGGCAATGTCAGGGTATTCAACAGTGCCGACGGGAAACGGGTGGGTGATCTTGTAGCCAACCCTCCGGCCATAGATACGCGTGTTGCCCACGCACAATCCGTGATTGATAAGCACAAGGGGGAACTTGTTCAAGCCACGGAAAACCATTCAGGCAAGCTGACTGAAGCAAAAGCCGCACAGGACAGGTTGGCGGGGATCCGTTCCCAGATCGCCATCAATACCAAGCAGGCAGAATCATCAAGAACAGCCATTGCTCAGGCCCAGGCCATGATTTCCATGGGCAAGGAGAAACATGCAGCAGCGCTCAAGAAACAAAAGGCTGACAAGGAGCAGGCCGAAAACATCGCTGCGGCACTCAAAGCCGCAGCGGAGGGTGCGGAAAACCGCGGGCAACTGGAAATGGACCTGCAAAAGGCTCGCGGCATGCTTGAAAAGCAAAGCCAGGAGATTGCCGCAATCCAGGCCGGAATCCAGTCTGCGGAAAAGACTTTAAAGGCAGAGCAACAGGCTCTTGACTCCGCCACGACGGCATCAAGCGCAGCGTCCAAAGAATTGAAGCCCGCTGAGCAACTCCATGCCACGAAGACCAAGGAAGTATCCGACAGCCAATCTATGCTGAATGGAATTGAGCTCAATCTGGCAACGGCGCGCGATGATGCGCAATTTTGGAAGGCTGCCATAATCAATGTTGACCGGCACAGTAAGCAGGCAATCCGTCCGGGACTTGAAGCAGAACTCACACAACTCACAATAGCCCGGAAAGAAGCTGAAGAATCACACCGGCTTTCTGTTGATGCCTCCCTGGAGGCGGAAAAAAGCATTGCCACCGCTCAAAATGCGGAAAAAGCATCCCAGGACGCACTCAACTCGGCAAAAGCCCGCCTGCCTGCCCTTGAATGGGAACGGCGACTCAATGAAACCATCGCCGCGCAACACAAACAGGCCATGAATGGCATCCAGCAAGCCATGCAGGATGCGCCCGCAACCATACAGCCTAAAGTTCAGGCCGCTATTGACAATGCCTCAAAGGCTATTGCATCCGCGAATAGCGAAACCGATCGTATCAATGGACTTATCCAGAACAGCGTGGCAGATGCACAGGCTACGCTCGATAAAGTTCGCTCCACTGTTGTTGACGCACAGAAGGCACTTGCATCGCGCCAAGCCGAACAGGTTAAAGCCCTTGCAAAATTACAGGAAGCCTCAAAGGCTCACGCAGCCAGCTCAGAAAAAATCGGCCAACTTGACTCCGAAATTGCCGAGCTGCAAAAGCGCTATTCACAGGCACTTCCCACCCCGGATCAAGTGGAGAAATAATACTGCCTGAAGCCATAAAGAAGACTACATTGGATAGTGAAAAAGCGTCTAATCCTGTACCTGCTGCTTCCGTTTCTGGCCGGGTGCAGCACAAGCCAGACAACCAAAATCAATGCCTCTAGCTTTGGCTGGGGCACACTTGATGCGCAACTTCCTAATGGATCAAGCGCTACCCCTCCCCACGCACTCCCCCGGAATGAATACCCATTCGACAGCAATGGCAATTACATCGCATCATGGGCACTGGCCGGTGAAAAACTCCATGGCCGCAAGACCTCCAGTGGACCAAGCCCCTCCAGCCATGGAACTGACTCAAGAAAGATCGGCTACAGGCGACACCGGATTGTCAGCGGGGACACCCTTTATGGGCTGGCCCGAAAATATGGCACAAGCGTGAGCGCCATCAAACGGGCAAACAATTTACGCTCTGATTTGATTATCAAGGGACGCACCCTGAAAATTCCCTGAGCAGCAGGCACTGTTTACCTTGACCGGTTCCTACCGCTCATCTTTCAAGGCGCTCAACCTTTTCCTTTCCTTTGCCTCCTTCTTTTCCGCCTTGGCTCTCTTCTTCTTGAGTTTTTTCCGCAACTTGGGCCAATACTCCTCACCAACAATAAATCCAACACATTTGCCACTGCCACAGCGGCACGGATGCTTCGAGTAATCCTCCAGGTCAAAGCCATAATTAAACGTGAGCTCCTCATCCTCACTAATCTCACGAAGGGCAACCAGCCAGATCTTCAGTTCCTCATCAATCTGGGCCTCGCAATTCGGCTCACATGAATGATTCACAAGCCGGGCTGTATTCCATTCAAAGTTTCCATCTAGGTCCCATTCTTCATCAAGTGTAAAAAGATACACCTGTGCACCCCCTGTAACCTTTGACTCATCCAGTAAGGCATGGCCCCGCCGGTTGGACTCATCCTTGTCAATACGCTCGCCCAGATATTCAATGATCTCGGTCGACTCAGGGATATCCTTCGTGGCAAACATACCACGCCCATGGACATCAGATCCCCTTACCTCTGCCCATTCTGATTTGGTTGGCTTATTCTTCTTCCCCATCAGAGGGCTTCACTATCATTTCCCCTATGGGATGCAAGCGTATATTGCGACTATGCTTCACCCGGGGACGATGCCCTTTTTCTCACCGGCAGCCTATACCTAGGGCTAGGCTAGAAAGGCCTTCCGCGGAAGCGACGCTCCTCACGCGGTGCCAACTGCTCGGGGGTAAGGTTGATAAGTTCTGCCTTCTGGTCAGCATTCAAGGCCTGGCTTGACTCAATATAATCTACCGCGGCCCCCCTGTCGGAAGAGAGCCAGCGTCGTGCTGAGCGTTGAATCTGCTCACTGCGCTCACCATTATCGGAAATCTGCTCCGCCCACGCAACAGCAGTTTCGGGATCCTCACGCAACTGACGATCGTTGAGCATTGCCGCAATTCCACGGTCTTTTGATCCTCCTGCAGGTTGCTCCCCGAGCCAAGTCGATGCCGCCGTCGGGTCACTTCGCATCCACGCCTCCACCACTTCGCCAGTGGCACGCTCCCTGCCCTCACTTTCTGGAAAATCGGAAACCCATTGTGCGGCGGCTTGGGCTGAATCAGCATCCCTCCTCGCCCACCGCTCAGCAACCTCTGGAACAAACCTCTCTTGCTCGCTGCTACTAAGGTCTCCCACGAAGGCAACAGCGGCATCAGGATCCTGGCTTGCCCAGTTTTCCAG
>CACIUL010000010.1 GCA_902589825.1 uncultured Verrucomicrobiota bacterium | reverse complement strand
CGTATTGCCAAAAATACGGTTTTAATAGCGCCTTCGTGGGGTCAAAAAAACATTATTGAATCCATGGGCCTTGAGCTTGTGGGTAAATTAAGGGAGGCGGGTATTGGAGTAACGCTTCGCCCGCATCCCGGAATTCTAAGGAACAACCTTCAGGCAGTTGTTGAAATTCGTGAGAGGTTTGACAGTGATGATGGCTTTACCTACGAGGATCCATCCGATAAGAGTGCCAGCTTTTTTTACTCCGATTTGATGATTTCCGATTATTCGGGTGTGGCATTCGAGTATGCTTTTGTCATGGAGCGCCCCGTGGTTTTTGTCGAGGTGCCGGTCAAGGTTTTCAATCATGATTTCAAGTCGATTGACATTGAACCCATTGAACTTGGCGAACGCAAGAACCTTGGTGCACTTTGTGAATGCTCGCCAGACGCGGTGGTGGAGGCCTGCCGCCGTCTCATGAGCGAACCCGGGCAGAGTGTTGAACGGATTAAAGATTGTCGTTCCCGTATCCTGTCCAACTTTGGCCGGGCAGGCAAAACTGCAGCTGAGATCATTGAAGAACTGATTCACGATCCTGCCGGGTAACTGTCCCCAATGCCGCAAACAGAAGATGGATATATTCGGTCAGCCTCATTTTAGGGAAAGCCATGATCGGTGCGTAGCACTATGTAGGTTCAGGCAAACAAGCTTTTCAAAGCAACTGTAGTTCAATGTGTGGGATCCTCGGTCAATTTAAAAAAGACGGGTCAGCTGTTGATATTCATCGGCTGGTTGAGGCCAATAACCTGCAGCGGCACCGCGGACCTGACGATGAAGGGTATTTCCTGATGAACACGCAAACAGGCGAATCCCACTATTGCAGCGGAGAGGATTCACCGAGGGGTACCGGTTTGCCCAATGTCAAAAATTTAGCGGGAGGACACTTTGATCTGGTTCTTGCCCATCGCCGGCTTTCCATACAGGACACTTCATTGCTGGGTCACCAGCCAATGTCCAATGCAAGGGGTGACCTTGTGATTGTATTCAATGGTGAGGTATATAATTTCGTCGAGTTAAGGCAGGAGCTCGAAAGTGCAGGGCATCACTTTAAAACAGGAACAGATACAGAAGTCATTTTATCTGCATATGAGCAGTGGGGGAAAGACTGCGTGGTCAGGTTCAATGGCATGTGGGCTTTCACGATTCTTGATTTGCGCGGTGCCAGGCCATTAGTCTGGATCTCAAGGGATCGGCTTGGGATTAAGCCCTTAAACTATACCGACGATGAGAAGGGCTTTTGCTTTGCTTCAGAATTCAAGGCACTGTTCCGGATTTCCCGCAAGCCTCCCGAGGTAGATGATATTTATACCATGTTGTTCATGGCGAAGTCCTCATATCCAGAGGATTCTACGGGCGACACCTTTTTTCAAGGTGTCCGGAAACTGCCTCCCGGGAATAATTTGCAGGTCTGCGTGGGAAGCAGGACCCATGTGGGAAGTTTTTGGAACCTGAGTGATGTCAAGGTTTCTCCACAGGTAAGGTCTTCTGGGGAGGTTATTGAGGAATTACAGCACCTACTCAGCGATGCGGTCAAGTTGCGTTTGCGGGCGGATGTCAGGGTGGGGAGTTGCCTTAGTGGAGGGATTGATTCATCAGGCATTGTTGGACTTGCCACCAATCACTTGGCTGGTGTTAACGCATCGGCGAAATTCAATACCTTCAGTGCGGTTTATGAATCAGAGGGGCGTTACAATGAGAAATATTTCATTGATTTGGTAAGCCAACATTACAAGTCTGCGAGTCATTACACTTTCCCCACTGCAGAGAAACTAAACAGGGACCTTGATCGGTTGGTCTATCACCAGGAGGAACCTTTCTCAACGACAAGTATTTTTGCACAGTGGTGCGTGATGGAGGAGGCTCAAAACCAGCACACGCCTGTTTTGCTGGACGGCCAGGCAGCAGACGAGCTCTATGGTGGGTACAGACCGTTTGCGGTACTGTTGCGCCAGACCATTGATAAGGAGGGTTATAGAGCAGGGTTCCGGGCGTTACAAACAATGCGCAGGACTTCCGGATTTGGGTTGAGTGATCTGATCATTAAAAGCTTAAAGAGTCGGGGCATTCTACTGGTTGATAAAGCGCGTGGATTTGGCGGCAGGTGCGGTTATTACCGTTACCTCTCGAGGCGCTTACTTAATGCTGTGAATTCCAAGGAATACTCCGATTTTATTACCCGCAGATTTGAGAATGTGATTCATTGCCGCAGCCTGGAAGACTCGTTACGGTCCATGGTTTCAGATTTTAACCTCGGCAGGCTTTTGCACTGGGAGGATAGAAATTCCATGGCATTCAGTCGTGAGGCACGTGTTCCGTTTACAGATTTTCGTCTGGTAGAGCATGCCTTTCGCAATGCGGCGGAGCACAAGTTGAAGGACGGGTGGACGAAATGGGTATTGAGGAAGGCTCTTTCGGGACTAGTGCCCGATAAAGTTGTCTGGCGAAAGGACAAGGTGGGTTTTGAGACGCCGGAGCACGAGCTTGTTCCCGAGGTATATCGTGCACGGGAAGAAAGGTTACGAGATCCTTCTTCGCGGATTGGTCAATTTTGTGATGTGCGTCGCGTCAATAAGCTGGGGAGGTATGTCTTGGCCGGCAATAGGGTTTCACTACGCCATTACCGTAACCTGTGGAGAGTCCTGTGTTTACAGTCATGGGTTGACGGGGATCTTTTCAAGGCTGAGTAGAATCAGATTAAGTATGCAGTACATTTTTTTGCCGGCGGGAGGGGATGAATCAGGGGTTGTAACTGGTTTGCGCAAAAGGTAATTCCCATCACAATGTGGACATAAGAAATTTTCTTAAATGAGGATTGCATATATTTTGACATGGAACCTTCGTCAACGGGACGGGGTTACCAGCAAGGTGGAACAACAGGTGAATGCATGGCGCGCACTTGGCCATGAGGTTGAGGTTTTTTGTGCTAGCTATCTCAAAACAGACGCTCCATTCCCAGCGAATATTTTTCAACGACGGAGAATCTGGAATAATCCTCTGGCCTTAATAACCAACCGGAAAACATACAGGGAACTCTGCAATGCAGTAAGGGATTTCAATCCCGATGTTAATTATTTGCGGTGGGAGTTTTATAAGTCTTCTCTAGCTCGATTGATGCTGGAAATTCCTACCTGCATTGAGCTCAATGCTATTTATAACAGTGAGTTCAAGAGCAGGGCAAAGACTAGTATTGTAGACAGGCTCAGATACCTTTATTACCTGGCAACAGGGGCAAAGTTTGAAAAGTGTGCAGCAGCGTTCATTGGAGTGACTCAGGAAATTCTTGATAACCGGAAAGTGCAATTGGCAGGAATGCCAACCATGGCCATTCCCAACTCGACAAACTTGGCCGGCAAGTCCACGGTCAGATTTGAGGGATGTGCTGATGGGTTACCCCGGGTGGTCTACATGATTGGTGCAGACAATCCGTGGCACGGCGTTGATGATGTCCTCAAGCTTGCAGAGCAGACCAAAGGAAAACTCGAATTTGACTTGGTTGCCGGCTATGAACCTTCCCGGCACAGGCTGCCTGTAAATGTGCAATGGCATTCATTTCTTAATGAAACGGAATTTCAGAATGTTTTTAGGGGTGCCTCGTGTGGGCTGGGTACAGCGGGACTCCATACCAAAGACATGGAAGAGGCCTGTCCATTGAAGGTTCGGGATTATTTAGCGGCAGGATTACCTGTCATCTTGCCTTATGAGGACACTGCCTTTTTGGGCAGAGATACACCGGATTGGGTCCTTAAGGTTCCCAACAACCCGGGTGGAATTCTTGTTGCGAAGGATAAGATCATGGACTTTGTCAACACGATGACAGGACGACGTATTTCCCTGGAGGAAGTCAGCCCTTACGTAGGCAGTGAATACTGGGAGGGCAAGCGCATGGCTTTTCTGCAGGAGCTCACAAGTCCTTCCTTGAAACCATGATATAAGAAATGCCGGGTAACCGAATGCCGCAATTTTTGCTGAAACCTATGTCAGCCCCGGGCTTCAAGCTGCCTGCGCTTTTCTGCATGGCCATCATATACATTTGGCCATCAGTTAGGGCTCAAGATGTCATTTTGCTTCCACATAATGGCGATCTACAGGCCATAATAGACAGTCATCCGGCAGGCAGTGTATATGAGCTGGAGACAGGTATACACCGTGGTCACGAACTCGTATTGAAAGCTGGCGATAGCTTGTCGGGACAACCTGGGGCAGTTCTTTCAGGCGCAGAGTTACTTGATGGATGGCGGTTTGAAGATCCTTTCTGGGTGCATGATGGGCCGCATTCGAAAGCGGTTCCTGAGCATGACCCGACAGCGCATTATTGGGAATTGCGGGCGAGGTGGCCACATGACCTTTTTGCTGATGATCTTCCGATTATCCAGAAATACGCACCTGCCCTGGTGCATGATGAGAATTCCTGGGCCTATGATTATGAAGCGGACAAAATCTATATACGCTTTGATCCTACGCAAAAGAAGATGGAATTGAGCGGTCTGTGCCGATACGCGATCAGGACAAGTGCGCCTGATGTGAGTTTAAAAAATATACATTGTGAAAAATTTCCCACGGTGGGTCAAAGTGCGGCAGTGCATTTGGGCGAGAACGCCTTAATTGATGGATGTATGATCAGTGGATGTCATGCCACAGGTATCCGTGTCAGCAGTTATTCACATGTCAAAAATTCAAGGTTTCTCTGGAATGGCCTGGCGGGCCTGCATGATGG
This sequence comes from uncultured Verrucomicrobiota bacterium, assembly GCA_902589825.1. GTDB lineage: Bacteria > Verrucomicrobiota > Verrucomicrobiia > Verrucomicrobiales > DEV007 > CACIUL01. The sequence continues at coordinate 59,445 of CACIUL010000010.1, read as the reverse complement.
CGGGCAGGATACGGTGATAGAATACTGTGAGTTTGCCTATAATGGATGGGCGGGATTTTCGGGTAACTGGTCGAGGGGTGGCGCCAAGATGCCCGGGTCCAAGGGGATGGTTGTTCGCCGCAATTATGCACACCATAATACAGGCCCGGGGTTCTGGTTTGATATCAACTCCCATGACAGCCTGTTCGAGGAAAACCTCAGTGAATATAATTCCTGGGAGGGATTACTCTTTGAGTTGAGTTGCAATTGCGAAATACGCAATAATGTCCTCCGCTGGAATGGACTGGTTCCCCGGGGGGGGTTGTTGTGGGGAGTCCCGTTTGTGATCCAGAATTCCGAGTCAGCCAATGTGCACCATAATTATTTTGAAGCCGCACCGGATGAAGGTGCACGAGGTGGCGGGATCTCAATTATTAATCAGCACCGCCCGAGTCATACGGATGGGGTTTGTGGAACACATATTACTGAGCACAATCATATTCATGACAATGTAATTGTGATGCCGAAAGGCGGATATAACGGCCTGCAGTACGGCAGCTTTGGCTGGGATGTCTATCAGGATTTCCTTGAAGCAGGTAATCTTTGGGAGCGTAATACATATTACACGGGCGCTCCTTCCCTGGGCAGTTTCCACTGGTATTCACAAGGTGATAGTGAGGAGGAGTTTGTCGGCGCATACTACAAATGGAGGGAATGGCGGGGAATTGGTCAGGATGAGGGAAGTCAATTCATAGGCAGGCACAAGTCATTTTTTAACAACAATAATCCAGAACTGGATGCTCTTATTCAGGCAATAACAGGGGTAAGCTATTCAGAGCTTAAGGCACCGTTTCTTGATCCAGATCCAGATCAGCTTATTGATAATGATAGTGACGGGATGCCCGATGAATGGGAAATTCTCCATGGGCTGGATCCACGTCGCCAAGATTCAGGCGATGATTTTGATGAGGATGGAGTCACCAACCTGGAGGAGTACTTTTCGGACACAAATCCCATCCTTGATGATACGGATAGTGACGGGATGCCTGATGGCTGGGAGATACAGAATGAGCTGAATCCTCTGGCTGCCGATTCCCTTGACGATCCGGATCATGATGACCTGAATAACATTGAAGAGTTTGAGTCGGGTACGATGCCACGCCTGCGTAATCCGCTATTGGGGGCTGTTCCCAGTGCTGCTCTCACTATGTGGCTTAAGTCCAATGGACCACTCTCGATGAATGAATCCGGCAAGATTACCCCATGGCAAGGGTGGAAAGATGATGGAGAGATAAGGATGAGCAGGCCTTATAATCACGAGGCTCCCGTGATGACGGGGGAACTGATCAATGGTTATCCAGGGATTTCTTTTGGTCCGGGCAGCTTAAAGACCAGAAATGGTTTGGTCTTTGGGGATGCTGCATCGGGAGGATGGACGTTGATCATGGCGGTCAAAATGCGCTCGGAGGGTGTATCCGCCGGCACTTATGCACTAGCCGGCAACAGTGTTTGGCGTGAAAGCGGATTCAGGCTCACTTTGGATCAAGGTTACCTGCATTTCTATTCAACACAGCCTGACAAGCCGCTATCGGTGCGCTCGTTCAGGCGCTTGGACAGGGAAAAATTACGGATAGTCACCCTGGTATATGATGGTTTCAATGAAGAGGGCAGGATGTATGTCGATGGTGAGGAGCAGGCCAGGGTTGAAGGACTGATACCACCCAATGACCGCTCATTGTGGATTGGGCATATTGGCGGCTTGGCATACCAGCCAGCCGATTATAGTGAAGTGGTTACTTACTCCCAGGCCTTGAGTCATGTGGACAGACGAGAGGTTGAAGCCATGCTATGTGCAAAATACCAGTCATCTGGGCTGGGCATGATGGATAGTGATGGCGATGGCATGAGCGATTGGTGGGAGATTGAATACGGTAGTGTTGATGGCCCCGGGGAAGATCCTGATAATGATGGATTAACCAACATAGTGGAATTTCGCAACCGTACCAATCCGCTCTTAAAAGATACCGATGGAGATACACTTACTGACCTCTGGGAGGTTAATAACAATTGGAATCCGCGTCGTGATGACTCCGTTATTGATACCGATAATGATGGCTTGAGTTTGGTGGAAGAAAACAAACTCGGCACCTTTCCTGATAACCCGGATTCCGATGGAGACGGGATGCCTGATGGCTGGGAAGACAAGCATGGGATTGATCCCCTCAAATATGACACCCAAGGCGACTCGGATGCAGACGGATTGACTGACCTTGAGGAATTTGGGCAAGGCACAAATCCAAGGTTAACGGATACTGATGGGGATACACTTGATGACTTCTGGGAGATAGCCAACAACTGGAACCCGCTAGTAAACAATTCTGGCCTGGACACTGATGGTGATGGGGTAAGTGATGTCAAAGAGGTGCATTATGGCACTGATTTTACCCTGCAGGATACCGATGGTGACGGGTTTGACGATGGCGAGGAGCTTTCCCTTGGCACCGACCCTAATGATCCGCTCAGCGTCCCGGATTTGCCTCCGACATTCTCTGAGCGAAATTTCTCCATTTCAAGAACCAGCACGCTCAACACGGTTATAGGGGTTTTGCCTGTTATGGATCCTAATGGCGATATTATCGAATATGATATCATCAATAATGAGGACCCTGATCATGACGGTAATCCTGCCTTCAGAATCGAGGGCAACCGCCTTTTGGTTAATGATTCCGGTGACTTGAATGATCTCGCCCGGAGTATTCCTGTTGCTGCCGGTGGTTATCATTCCGTTGCCCTCGGGTCAGATGGGCACGTTACCGGGTGGGGAAGGGATAATGATGGTCAGGCTGTTGTTCCTATCGAGATGAGTTCGCCCATTGCGATTGCGGCAGGGTTTTATCACAGCTTGGTCCTGCAGGAGGATGGTGTTGTGGTTGCCTGGGGGGCCAATAACTATGGGCAGGCAGATGTTCCCTTGGACCTGTCCAGGGCCACGGCAATAGCCACTTCCGGATATCACAACCTTGCCTTGCAGGCTAACGGCAGGGTGGTTGCCTGGGGGCGTAATCAATACGGACAGGCCAATGTGCCCTCGGCAAGCAGGCTGGGTGAGGTGCGTGCTATAGCGGCAGGGGCGCATCATTCCATGGTACTGAATCATGAAGGAACGATTGTTACCTGGGGTTTAAACACTCACGGGCAGCGTAATGTTCCATTACGTCTTGGCCCGGCGACATCGATTGCCGCCGGATATCTGCATAGCCTTGCGCTGAAGGTTGACGGCACCGTTGCTGCGTGGGGGCATAATACCTATCGCCAAAGGATTGTGCCTGCCGGTTTAAAAAATGTAGTGGCCCTTGCCGCAGGCGGTTACCACAACCTTGCCCTCAGGGAAAATGGCACTGTTGTGGCCTGGGGCCGCAATAATTATGGGCAGGCAGGTGTTCCCGAGGGATTGACAGGCGTGATCGCCATTTTTGCAGGAGGCTATCACAGTATAGCGTTGAAGTCCGATGGCACACTGGTTGGATGGGGGCGTCGCGGTGATGGGCAGCTGGATATTCCCCAGGGCTTGCGGCTTAATCAGAAGATTTTATCCCGAACAAGCATGTTGCAGATCAAGGTCCGTGCAGGAGATGGCATTAATTTTGCAGATGCGATTCTTACCATTAACCTGGTGAATGACCCTGATGAGGACCTCGATGGCGACGGTGTAGCGTATCGGCAAGAGATCATAGCAGGCACGGATCAGCTCCTTGCAGATACGGACCGTGATGGCATGCATGATGGTTGGGAACTTGGGAACCGCTTGGATCCATTGTCTGATGACTCTTCCGGGGACGATGACTTCGACGGGGTGAACAACATTGATGAACTTGCTCAAGGCAGCAGCCCGGCGGAGTGGCTGGATGCTGACAATGACGGCATGCATGACAGGTGGGAATTGCAATCCGGCCTTAAAGTAGGCACCGCGGATGGTGCCCAGGATGATGACGGGGACTTACAGCCGAACTTCATGGAATTTGTTTTTGGTGGAAATCCCGGGGATGCAGGTTCGGTTTACCGGCTGGAGGCCGGGATCGAAGATCTGAAGTTTCCTGTCATTGAGTTTCAGAGGTCACGTGCTGTTTTCCGGCATTACTACAAAACGTATCTCGAGAAACTTACCGATGAAAATACTTGGGAGGCGCTTCCCGAATCTGCATTGACGCGTAACTATATAGGTGACGGGATTGAGAAGGTCGTCTTGCGCCCACCTGCCGGTGAAAAGGGATTTTACCGGGTCAGGATTTCCCCGAGGTCCTGAAGGAAAATGAGAGCACCCAGATTAACCGAGATAATGGCCGACAAAATATGAATATCCAATTCATCATAGCCATGATTGTTGGTTTGTTTATTGCCCTGTGGACGGGTCTTGCCGTTGGCAACGGGGAATATGGCAAGGCTGGATTTGTTGCTGCAGGCACCGCTTTTGCTGTGCTGATGACCATTATCGGCAAGCGCTACAGGTTTGAGGGATGGTTCATTGCCATTATTGTTGCCTGTTATTTTCTTGGTGGGAAGGGGTTTTCCTATCAGCGTGTCGTTGCCATTATTTATGTGGGTGAGGCAACCCTTGCCATGTTGTTGCTTTTCCATGTTGTCAGGGTGATGACTGGTGCAACATCCCTGGTTCCTAAGCATCGCCTTACCGTGCCACTGCTGGTTTTTCTTGTATATGGTTTTATTCACCTTCTGATCGACAGGCGGGAGTTCCCCTTGATTATGGTCTTGCGGGATACGGCGACAGTTTATTACGCGCTTTTTTTCTTTCTGGTTTATGGCTCAATGCAGCATAAGCCAACCCGTGATTATATATTGAAATTATTGCCGGTGATTGCGGCAGTTTCTCTCCTGCTATACACGGTTACTGTTTTCGGAAAGCTAGGTGTCACATTAGGTAACGCCAGCATGATTCGTGGAGCCCCACTGATATTACAGACAGTGGATGCGATGATTCCCGTGTGTATTGCGTTTTCCGCGTTTGCTTACATTAAATCGTTGCAAAGCGACGGTATACTAAAAAGCATCTACCTGATCTCATCCATTGCATGTACCGCTCCACTTTTCTATCACGGCAAGGCGGTTTTCTATGTTGCTTTCTTTGCTTACATCGTGGCGCTGATGATCGTTGGGCATTGGAAGATTTTGTTCACCATGATCCCAATGGGAATCGGTGCGGTTCTCCTGCTCATGGTATTGATTCAATCCGGGATTGTTAAGGATAATGACCGTAAATTCAGTCGTTTCCTCGATGAGTTCTCATCTTTTGACGTTTTTGGTGTTGGTGGATCCCAGCAAAAACATGGGCAACGGACGGTGGAGTGGAGGTTGACCTGGTGGACGATGGTGACAGAAGACGTGATGGAAAAAAGGCCGTTATTCGGGCTGGGAATGGGTTCAGATATTTCGTCTGAATTTCACGCCAAGTTTAACAACAGTCCTTTTATCAACACGGCTCAAAAGAGAGCGCGTTATCCGCACAATATTGTTTTTACCATACTCGGGCGCATGGGACTGATCGGGTTGGTCATCTTCATACCGATAGCGGTATTGATCATGAAGGAATTATGGATTGGTGTCGATATCATGCGCAGGCATGGGAGCCAATGTGACCCACGTTATGCATTTACATGGGCATTTGTTCTGGCCGGGTTTGTTAACGCATTCTTCCAATCGACATTTGAGGCTCCCTACACTGCGATCATGTTTTGGACCCTTCTTGCGGTTTTGGCCGTGATGAATAAAAGCATCCTGGAACAAAGTGATGAAAGCGCATCGGGCGTGACCCTTGAGGAAGGGCAAGATCTGGATGATTCCGCATTGGATCGATTAAACCGTCCTGTTCCTTCTGCAGTTTGAAAGGTTGTCACTAGAGTGTCCCTCAATGACCGGTTGCGGCCGCCCTGCATGGAGCCCATTGACTTATGCAAGATTAAAAGGGGTCATTTGCGATATACGGAATGAGAATGCAGTTATGATTCCCCATAAGAAATTAAAGCCATGAAGATGTCATTGTTTGAGATGCACAGGAAAACCCGCAGGTCATTAGAGGCTTGGTGGGGAAAGTGTTTTCTTGTCCCATCCTCCTCGTTAATTGCCTGGCTGCTACTCAAATTCTTTCCTCGTGTGCACCCTAATCAGGTGACAACTGTTTCATTGCTTTTGGGAGTTCTTTCTGCCGTGTTTTTCCTGCTGGAACACACGGTTGCCGCCGTGTTGGTATACCAGTTGTGCATGGTGCTTGACTGGGTTGATGGCAAGGTTGCCAGATTAACCGGCAAGACTTCTGCCTTTGGAGCCTTCTACGATGGGCTTGTTAACCACTTGGTCTATATATTGAACGTTATTGGTCTGGGATTCGGCATGGGAGTTTCCTGGCAATCAATGGCGCTGGTGACGGCACTTCTTGGTTTGCGTGGAATTAATAACTACCTGAATGATTTTCTTGAGCGGGAAATTGAAGGGAGCTGGTCACATTTCGTGGCTGACAAGCAAAGCTGGCTTTCCCGCAACGGCTTGCTTCCGCCGGGAAGCTTTCCCGACAAGCATGCGATTATGTTCCTCGCTTGCCCTCTTGCAGGTTACTTTACAGGAGAGATTATTTATCCCCTTGGAGGCATGGTGCTGATTATACTGATGGACGCAGCATTACTTGCACTAAAAATCCGCAAGGCCACGCGCAGGCTTTGCCAGTAAAAGCGCTCCGGTGGAACTGAAATCCCCGGCGAGTGTTTGTCTGCAAAACTGATTATTTAACGTGTCTAAGCGAGCCTCAATTCTCCTTGTCGGCCAGACCCCGCCACCCTTCCATGGGCAGGCGGTGGCGACCAAGATTCTTTTTGATCATGATTGGCCAGGTCTGAAGGTGTTACGTCTGCGTATGGCATACAGCAGTGGAGAGGCTGATGTCGGGAAGTTCGGCATCAGTAAACTATTCCATTTAATGGCATTAATAGTTAAATCCTGGTGGATTCTTCTCCGTAACCGTCCCTGTTTTATCTATTATCCCCCTGCTAGTCCAAACCTGATCCCCGTGTTGAGGGATATCGTCTACCTGTTTGCGGTCAGGCCGTTTTCCAGGGGGATGATACTGCACTACCATGCCGGTGGATTGCCGGCATACGTGGCTTCACTGAATCCCTTTTTGCGCTTCCTTGCACGGTGTGCCTATGGACGGGCGAAGGCCAGCATTGAGATTTCCAAAAGTGAGATTGGTCCGGGCGTGGAGTTTGTTGCTGAGCAAAAGTTCCATGTTGCCAATGGCCTGGATGTTCCCGGCGTGAATAGTGATCCGGGGACAAGTCCTGATAAACTGCCTTTTCGGATTCTCTACATGGCTGGCCTGCGCAAAACAAAGGGTGTGATGGACCTTGTCCACACAGCTTCAGCCCTGAAAGCCCGCGGAATGGACTTCATGCTTGATGTTGCGGGGCCCTGGCAGGAGGAAGATACCCGCCGCCGATTTGAGGCTGCCGTGCAGGAGGCGGATGTTGCCGACTCCATTGTCGTGCATGGACGAATCACGGGTGATAAGAAATGGATGCTTTACAAGGAAGCTTCCCTGTTCTTTTTCCCATCTTATTACGAGAGCGAGAATTTCCCCCTTGTGCTTATTGAGGCAATGGCTTTCGGCCTTCCCGTGGTGGCAACCCGTTGGCGCGGTATTCCGCAAATGGTTGTTGAAGGAGAGACAGGGATACTTTGCGACGTGAGCTCTACCGATCAGTTTGCAGATGCCATTGAGGCTGTAATGACAGATAGAAAGAAAAACCAGGCAATGTCTCTAGCGGCAGAAGCCAGATATGTTTCAAAATACACACAGGGTGCCTTCCTCACAGGCATGCGCGAGGTATTTGATGCCGTAATTGGGAAGGAGGAAGGCAATCCATGATGCGTGCGTTTTTGGTTATCGTGATTTTGCTGGGTTACCTGTGGATTGGAGTGGTCGGAACCGGCACCAAGGTCGTTTTCCAGTGGCCGGGACTGATGCTGCTGGGGCTCGGGTTTGTAATGTTGCCACTGATTCGCTGCAAGGATCAAAGGGTCCGCCCACCGCTCTTCTGTTACCTTGCCGTGGTGGCATTGTTTGCTTACATGGTTACCCGTGCCTCGATGTCACCGGTTTCTTACCTGGCAAGGCTTGACGTCATCCTGGTACTTACCCTGTTCGGTTTTTATATTGTATTTTCAACGTGTTTGTCCGGTTCACGTGCCCGGTTGTCTTTTCTTTTTCTATTACTTCTGCTTGGCATCGCGAACACATGCATAGCAGTTTATCAACTACAGGTTGATCTTGGCTTCAATATTTTACCCGGTTATGAGCGACAGGGATCAGGTGGGCAGCTTTTGCGACCGGGGGGGTTTTTCAACCTGCACCCGCATTTTGCCGGGTTCCTTGTGATCACGGTCCTCTTCGGGGTTGCTATTGGAGTGTTTGCGCATGTGGCGAAATCGATCAGGGCGGCAACTCTTATTTGTGCGGCAATTGCGCTTGTAGGGATTGCCTTAAGCCAGAGCCGGGGTGTGTTCCTGGGATTGGTGCCCGGCGGGATGATTCTAGCCATCATTTTTTTCATGAGGCTTCGCGGCCAGGGAAAGGCTCAGTGGGCCATGAGGAACATTACCCGGTGGGCATTTGGGGTTGTCGCTATCACTTGTGTTGTCGGGATCATTGCCTTTTCCGCCTTCAGTAAGCGCTTCGATTCTGTCGATCAGGCTTTTTCAATTTCTTCAAGGGGTAATTTCTGGGCAGGTGCCATTGACCAGTGGATTTCAGCACCGGTTTTCGGCACAGGTGCAAGAAGCTTTCATTACCAATATCCTGCGTATCGTCCTCCAGAGGCACCGTTCCATCAACGCGATCCTGAGTTTGCCCATAATGATTATCTTCAACAGGCGGCTGAATACGGCATTGTAGGACTCTTGCTGGTATTGCTTGTCCTCTTTGCGCATGTTTTCCATGCTGCCAGAAAAATACGTGATCATTGCCGGTCGCGGGACCATGCCAATCGGTCTTCAATGGATTCCCTGGAGTTTGCCCTCGTGGCCGGGGCCTTGGCGGTTATTGGCGCGCACCTCTTTCAGGCCTTTGTGGATTTTCATGTCAGGTTGCCGGTTACCGGGCTGGCAATTGTATTTTGCTTGGCCGTTGTGGCTAATCCCAAGCCCAGGGACAATCAACCCGGGCATTCTGGTGTTGACCTCGGCATACGCTGGGCAGCTGCATTGTGCGGGATTGCCCTGGTTGTTTTTTTTGCACGGTTTGGCAAGGCCAGCTGGGAACTGGAGAAGGGGCATTTGCAGGTCAAGGGAGGCAGCCCTGACCTGGCTGTTGTTCATCTCCAGAAGGCAATCGAGCTTGACCCGTCCAATGCCGACCCCTGGCGCAGCCTGGGGCTGATCAGGTATTTCAAAAAGGAAGCTAACTTGCCGGCGTTTGTGAAAGTACAATTTCAAGGCAAGGCCCGTGCTGCCTACCTGAAAGCAATTGAAATACATCCTTTTGATGGGTTTTCCCATATCGGAGCAGGTAATTGTGAAATGTTTCTCGCATGGCATGGCGCTGCTTCCGATGCGGGCGGTTACTGGCAGAGTGCCAGAGAGCATTTTGAAAATGCCATCTCACTGGCGCCGACCAAGTATAAGCCACGTGAAGCCCATGCCCTTTACCGCCTCAATTATGCCTATTATTTAAACAGGATTGGGCGATTGCAGGATGCAGCCAAGGAGGCAAAACTGGCCCTTGTAGAGTTCAAGAGGGTGCCTGAATTCTTCGTGCAGGGGGCTCCCCGCGGGCATCGCGCAGGTTCAGGGGCAAAGAGTGCCCTGGCCTTGATAAAACAGCTGAAAGATCGACAGGCTGCCAAGGTTATCCCGTGACCCATCAGTGCATATATTCAGGCATGCGTCATGCATACTGAGTTTTAACCTAGATTTAAAATGAAACATCCTTGCTTTTTGCTGTCTTTGACCAATGGCTTTGATGTTGTTTTAAAGATAAGGTCAGCGCATTAAATTATAGTTACACCCAGGGGGATTAGTTACCACCTTGTTAGCCAGGATCATAAGAAGCCTAGTGCGGATTTTTGAGATATCCCGCATAGTCACTGTTTCCGGCATTGTTGAGTTGCGCCATCTTTTCATGCGTTATAGGCGGGGGCCCCGTGAGCATATATGGGATGTTGATGTCGTGTATCTCTGGAGCGACCCCAGTGATGATTTATGGGCAGAGCGTCGTCAGCAGGTGCTTGAGGATGAAACCCGTGATGATTTCTGCCGCATAGGAATCCAGACCAAGCGGCCAACCAGTTCACTTGATGAATTGCGCTATTCTTTGCGCTCGGTTGATCGTTACCTGAAGGGAGTACGGTTAATCCATATCGTGGTCGATGGACAACTGCCTGCATGGCTTGATATTGATCATCCGAAGATTCGTGTCGTGGAGGCAAAAGACATCATTACTGACCCTGCGCATTACCCGAACTACAATACCCAGGCCATAGAATCTTATTTCTTTAATATTCCCGGATTAAGTGACCGGTTTATATATTTCAACGATGACTTTTTCCTCCGTCGGGAAATGGATGTTGGGCAGTATTATGCTTCTGACGGATTGATCAGGGTGCGACTTGGTCGAGCACTTTCCCCAAAAGGAATGCCTTCTCCTGAGGAAGAAGGCGATTCGGCCGGGCACAAGAACGTCAACCGTTTGCTTGATGAATGCTTCGGCAAGCATGCCCGCCTTACTGTCATGCATCGTCCATATGCCCACAACAAGCTGTTGCTGGAATTTGCCTCTGAGCGATTTCCAGAAGCTTTCGAAGCGACACGCGCATCGCGGTTTCGTTCCACCTCGATGTATGCCCTACACAGTTTTCTCGTCCCATATCTTGCTTGTCAGGCACGATGTGCGGACCTGGTGCCGCCGCGATTGCTTGAGAAGGATATGTATTGCTGGGGTCTTTCAGGTGATGAAAATTCAAAGGTTGCAGAGAGGATTCGCAGGATGAGCGGCCGGGCTTTTTGTATCCAGGAGGAGCGTGGTGTGGATATTTCTCCCAGTGAGATAGAGCATTTCGTGCAGTTCATGGAGGAGCTCTACCCTGAATCCTCACAGTTTGAGCTTCCTGGCGGGAGCGCTTAACAGAGGTTGCGCAGTATACTGTAACCCTTGTTGGCGATGCGTTTTTCCACCCTTTGTGGATTGCGCGTGGCCAAATAGTTACCCAGCTCATAAAGCGGAGTCTCAGGAGGCATCAGAATGGGCTTCAGCAGACCTTTCCGGATCAGGTAGATTGTATACCCGAACTGCTCCAGGTATTTACTGACAGGGGAAGGATATTCAGCCTGCTCTTCATAGATGATATCGCGGATTGCACCGCGTTTTAATAAGCCAGCCGCGCCGGAAAGCGCGGCTTTTTCATGTCCTTCGATGTCAATCTTGAGCATTCCTATTCTTACTTGGGGATCATCAAGTAAATTATCCAGGCAGATCGTGTCGACCTTGATCAGCTTCATTGTTTCCCCGGTCTCTCCTGCTTGATGAATCCTTGCTGTCCCGCGGTTGCAGTGGAATTCCCCTGGAATTTCAAGTTGTGCCGTTCCGGCTCTCTCACTTACGGCCTTGTTGATGACCTGAATGGTGCCAAGGCGGGGAGTCTCCCGCCATCTTTCAATATGCTCTTGCAGGCTGCTGGCTATTTCCGGGTGCGGCTCAAAAGCGATAATCTTGCCCCTCTTGCCTGCGGCCAGGGCCATCACTCCGGTCATCAGCCCGAAATTTGCCCCGATATCCAGGCAGAGGTCTTCCTCATCCACCAGTCGGTACAGGCATTCCAGGACTGCCGTGTCGTAGCTGCCGGTTTTGAGAATTGAGGCACCTATCCGGTCATTGGGTGAGACATTGACCTGTAAACCCCAAGGTAAACTCACTAGTACATTCTTTTTTGGGCGTTTGAATTCCCACAGGATTCTGCGGATAATTTGTGAAGGCCTGAAGAAGAGCTCAGGACGACGGTACAGGCTTGGATGAATGATTTTCATGGGCCGGACAGTTGGGATGGCGGCAACTCAGCTATGGCCCGGCAGGATTCCATTTTCCACCAAGTTGTTCGACCTTATGGATCTTGCGGAAAATTTCGCTGATGAATTGGCTGAGCATTTTATTAGTGTATTGCTCATCATGGTGGGTCAGGGGAGGTTCACCATTGAGGGAGGCCGAGATTGTCACGAAGGCCCATTGCTGATTGGTGCCGGTAATCAACCTGTCCCATATGTCCGTTAGAGTTCTTTGATAATGGCTTGAAGTAATTACCTCAGCGCCCGTAAACCAGTAATAGGATACCTGCTTGATGCCTGATGAGCGATGTTCGGCGGTCAGCTTTTGAGCAGGTATGGTAACGCCTTCACCCACTTCAATATCAATAGTTTGTGAATCCAGTATTTCAAAACCCTGCGCATAAAGGCAACGTTCAGGGCGATGAATACTGTTGTTCATGTCTTCACCGGAAAGGACAATATAAGCCCGGATTAAATCCAGTTTTCCAATTCTTCCCGGGGTTGTTCGATAATAGAAACCTTGTTCATGACCAGTATCATCTGCAAGGGCATCGAGGACTTGTTTTGAGGGTTCGGAAGGCTCGAATTTCCAGCCTGGCTGGTCTGAGGGCAGACTCATGACAATCGCCGACTGCCTCATGCTGACGGTCTCGGGCAGCAGGTAGATTCCGCTGAGGCCAATGCCCAGAACAGCCTGGGTGATGAGCAGTTTACAAATCATGCTTATTCTTTATTCGCGGGGCTTCTCAGCACCTGATTGAATAATCCTCGTGGTTGTTTTTTGACGCTCCCTTTTCCAGCCGCCATTGATCAGGAAACCGCAAAGCAGCAGCCCTGCAAGACCCATCGGGAAGAAGATGAAACCGGAAAAATTGTGGTAGGTCTTGGCTGCAAATTCCGCATCCCCGTATTCAGCGATCAAGATAATGGTGGTGACCCTTATAGAATTGGCAAGGATTGCCAGGGGCACTGAAACACCGATGAGAACGATGTGTTTCCATACTTTGTCTTGGGTCAGGTTGCCGTATACAGCCGCAATGAATGTAAGGGCTATTAAAGACCTGACCCCAGAGCACCCTTCGGCGATGGCCAGGGCATCCCATTTTCCTGCCGCTGACTGAATGTTTGTCCCCGCGGCGATAATATCGGCACCACAGATTGATGAGACATGGTATGCGATCTGCGTGGCGATAACCTGCAGGCCGTTGGTTGCCTGTGTAAGGCCGGGCAGGGGAATGGCGAAATATACAAGTATTAAAGGAAATATGAAGTGCCGGGCCACATGCCGGCCCCAGATAAACGCAATGAGCCCATACAAGACAAACGGGATTGACCCTGCCGCTACCCTGGCCTGAATGGTGCGATACGCCACAATATAGAAGAATATTCCCAATATCAGGATGGCCAGCCCCCACCATTCGCTTGAGCGCGGGGCAGAAAGGATTTTTTTTCGTGCCCGGAAGATTAAAAACGCCATCGCCAAAGGCACAAAGCGACCGTGACCGTAATCATACTCTGTTTTGCCGCAAATAGCCCATATCCAGTAAATCACCGTTTGTTTGCGATAATTGCCAAATAGCTCTATGGCACCGTAAAAATAAACGAGAGTCCCGGTGATTGTGAGCAAAAGAGCTGTTGCAATCGGGTTTTCCCTTAACCAAAGCAAGGGATTGAGTTGCCTGTGATTGTTCATGGCCGTACTAGACGGGTCTTTTTTGAGCCATGCTTACGGCTAGGCTGGGGGGGAACTTGGGCCAAGGGTGTCAGCTGTTGTTGCTAATATTTTAAATTATTTCAACAGGAATGCAAGGTTGAGCAGATGGCAATACACCGCAAATCTGCATTGCAAAGTGCAGCGCTTTCGTGTTGCATCCATCAATACGTAACAGCGTTTCGCATCCACAATGAAGATTATATCTGGCAGTGCTCATCCCGACTTGGCTCAAAGTGTTGCCGATTATCTCAAGGTGACACCATGTGATGCCACCGTTACTGCATTTCCTGATGGCGAAACGTTCGTGAAGATTAACGAGAATGTGAGGGGCAGTGATGTATACATCATTCAACCCACCTGTCCCCCGACCAATTCCAATCTCATGGAACTGCTGATCACAGTGGATGCAGCCAAAAGGGCGAGTGCAGCACGGATAACCGCTGTCATTCCTTTCTTTGGTTACGCGAGGCAGGACCGCAAAGATCAGCCAAGGGTTCCTATAACAGCCAAGTTGGTTGCAAACCTTCTCGCGGCGGCAGGAGTCAACCGTGTGCTCACAATGGATCTGCATGCCGGCCAGATTCAGGGATTTTTTGATATTCCTGTTGACCATTTGTATGCGGCCCCTGTCCTGATTGGTTACCTCAGGAGCAAGGACATCAAGAACCTGACTGTTGTATCCCCGGATGTCGGCGGCCTCAAGATGTCCGATGCATATGCCAAGGCACTAGATGTTCCGTTGGCTATTGTCGGCAAGCGGCGAATCAGTGCAACCAAGGTTGAGGCATTAAACGTGATTGGCGATGTTGAAGGTTGTGATATTCTGCTGGTTGATGACATGACTGAGACTGCGGGGACGTTATGTGCCGCTGCAGAGTTGCTGCAGGAGCGGGGAGCGGGGAAGATTTATGCAGGTGTCTCACATGGTGTTCTGGGTGAAATTGGCAAAAAGCGTCTTTCTGATTCGGCTATTGAGGAGTTGATTACCACTGACAGCACTCCAATGGCTAAAGGACCCAAGGTAACCACGATCAGTATTGCCGGGTTAATGGGGGAAGGGATTAGCCGTATCCACAACGACGAGTCGGTCACTTCTCTTTTTGACATCGGGTAGAAGGAAGAATAGGATTGCCACCCCTCGCGCTTATCGGTGATTTAGCGCAAGTCTACAATCGGCAAATAGTTATGGCAGATCAGATCAATCTAAAGGCAGAGAAAAGAGAATCAGTAGGTAGTGCTGCTGTGGGTCGCTTGCGTCGCGCAGGCTTTATTCCGGGTGTTGTTTATGGTGCATCGCAGGACAATTACGCTGTGCAGATCGAGGCCAAGGCTATTGAAGACATACTGCGCCACAGTGCCAGCGTGCAGATCCTGGTAAACCTTCAGATCGAAGGGGCCAAGGAATCCGACAAGTTGGCCCTTATCCAGGCCGTACAGCACCATTCCATTTCGGGCAAGATTCTCCACGTGGATTTCAATGCCGTTAGTGAAGATAACGAGATTCACGCCAGGGTACCCGTTGAACTTACCGGCGAGGCGATTGGGATTAAGCAGGGAGGCATTCTGGATACCCTGCTGCACGACATTGAGGTGCACTGCCTGCCCAAGGATCTTCCATCGGTTTTGTCCTTTGATGTCAGTGACCTTGATATCGGCGACAGCCTGAGTATCGGCTCGGCTCCGTTCCCAGAGGGCGTTGGTGCTTCCCTGGATGACTCTGTCCTGATTGCCATTGTTAATGAGACGAGGGCTGCATTGTCGGAGACCGCTGATGATGCAACACCTGAGGATGGGGGCGAAGCTGCTGAGGGCGAGGCAGAGGACGCGGCTGAAGGCGGGGAATCCGACAGCGACGGCTAGGTCTTTAGGCCTGAGTCAGTTCGAGTATATGGCAACGGGAGACAATCGTTGATCCATGCGATTGATCGTTGGCCTTGGTAACCCTGGGAAGGATTATCTTGATACCAGGCACAATGCCGGGTTCATGGTGATAGATCAATATGCCAGTGACCTTGGCCTGGAACTTAATGACGAGAAAAGGTGGAAGGCCAGGATTTCCAAGGATAAAGAGCGTTACCTAATCAAGCCGCAAACCTACATGAACGATAGTGGTGTTGCCGTTGCGCAAGTGGCTGCATATTACAAGATCAGCCCTGAACAGATTCTTGTCCTCTATGATGACATGGATTTGCCCCTTGGCCGGCTTCGTATCCGCGGGAGCGGGTCGGCCGGAGGGCACAACGGCATGCGGTCGATCATTAACCACCTTGGGACTCAGGAGTTCCCGCGCTTAAGGATTGGGATAGGTTCGGGCAGCAGGGGAACGGTTAAGCATGTTCTTGGTAAATTCCGCCAAGAAGAGCGATCAGAACTTGAAAAAACGGTAAAAAACGCGGTATTAGCACTCACAGTAATCATTGAGCAGGGGCTGTCTGTTGCGATGACCCGATTCAACGCCGTAGTTGGAAAGGAAAAGAAAAAGCAGGACAAACAGCCATTAAAAGCTAAAGATTCACTGCCCAAGACCGATTTACCGGCTGAAGACAAACAAATAGACAACAAATGAAAAGAGATTACGAAGGCATGATTGTTCTCGATACCACGGGTCACGAGGCGGATGTGGATCAGCTTGTCCAAGGCATTGGGCGGGCTATTGAAAGTGAAGGAGGTGCCCTGGAACAAATTGAGCAACTCGGTCGAAAGGACTTTGCCTATAATGCCCGTAAACTTGCTTCGGGTCATTATGTCAGCTATCACTTTTCAGCCCTGCCGGAGTCGATTGATAAGATCAAGAGTGCGCTCAGCCTCAATGAGGCTGTTCATCTCCAGCATTACCAGCTTCGATAAGCCTTTGTTTGGCTGTAATTTGAGGGAAGTGGCTCCATTGGTCACCTTATTCCCTTGCGATGCGTATTTTTCTGCGGAAAAAGGTTTCTCTGAGCGTTTTCTTTCTGTACCTTTATTTGCATGGCATCAGTAAATAAAGTCATTCTTGTTGGCAATTGTACCCGAGATCCTGAAGTTCGCTTTACCCCAAAGGGGACAGCGGTCACTGACCTTGGGTTGGCGATGAATCGTTACTATTCCTCTGATGGTGGAGAGAAAAGGGAAGAGACAACGTTTGTGGACGTGACTCTTTGGGGACGACAGGCTGAGGTTGCCGGAGAATATCTGAAAAAAGGCCGGCCTGTTTATATCGAAGGTCGTTTACAGATGGATAGCTGGGAAGACAAGAACAGCGGACAGAAACGTTCCAAATTAAAAGTGGTGGGTGAGCAAATGCAGCTTCTTGGAAGTCGAGATGGTGGAGGTGGAGGCGGGTTTCAGCAAGGAAGGGAAAGTGCACCTGCCCAGCAGGGATCTCAGGAGCCAGCCGAAAATGATGGTGCTCAATTTTCCTCGGGTGATGATGATGATATCCCCTTTTAGGGGCTGGCACATCCAACTACCCGCAGGGCACATCCAATTACCCGCACGGTAAAGGCAGGCACTTCCGGGTGATGTCAGCCTATATTATTCAACGACACTGCGGATTTCACCGTCAGAAAGTCTGGATACAATCCGCTCGCCTGGTTTTGTGCTCTTTGCTGATTCGACCAGGTTGCCATTCTCATCCAGGGTAATTGAATATCCACGGGACAATACCGAATCAGGACCGAGATTTTTCAGTGCAGATGCGGCACTTGTGCAACGCTCACTGAGCGCCTGGCATTGGGCCAGTGCCGAGCTTGCAAGACGGTTGGCCAGCAGGGAGAACCTGCCGGAGACGGATTCCAGCCGTTTCACAGGATGAAGAAGTGTCAGTTGATGCCGTCGTTCGCTAATTAGATTTCCCTTTTCTCCAATGGCTTCCTGGAATGCGGATAGCAGTTTTTCGCCTGCCCGGTCATTGTCCTGAGTCAGGTCGGAAACTATCCGTATTGGTTCCTTTAACAGGGTGCTTCCGGCAAGGTAGTTGATGCGATCAGTTTGGCGGCCGATTGCAGTATCAGCTGTTCTCTTGAGGGTTAAAGCCATCTGTGCAATGCGGGCACGCAGATCTTCCGCATTCGGCACGACCAATTCAGCAGCGGCACTGGGTGTGGGTGCCCGTAAATCCGCCACAAAGTCTGAGATGGTGAAGTCAATTTCATGGCCAATTGCAGACACGATAGGCAGTGGGAACTCATGGATAGCACGTGCAAGTTTTTCCTCATTGAATGGCCACAAGTCCTCCAGGCTGCCTCCTCCACGCGTGATGATAACGGTATCAATCGTCGTGTCAGTCTGCCCGTTCCAGCTGGAGAGAAAATCCAATGCTCGTGAAATTTCGCCTGCAGCTTCTTTTCCCTGAACCCGGACAGGGTAAACCAGCACCCGCACCCAGGGTGCCCGTCTTTCCAGTATACTCAGGATGTCACGCAAGGCTGCACCGGTGGGTGATGTAACCAGGCAGATCGTGTCGGGGAAATCCGTAACGGATTTCTTGGTGGAGGCATCAAATAGTCCTTCGCTGTCCAGTTTTCGCTTTAGTGCTTCAAACTTGGCCTGCAGGGCACCAATTCCCTTGGCCTGCACAAGCTCAACGATAATCTGGTAATTACCCCGTGCCTGATAGACTGAGACCTTACCCAGGACCTGCACCTTCATTCCATCTTCAAGCGGGAAGGCGAGGTTGCGAACTTTATTTTGAAACAGCGCACAGGAAATCTGGGCACCTTCATCCTTGAGGGTAAAATAATGGTGACCTGAGGATTGTTTGCGCAGGTTACTTATTTCCCCTTCAACCAATACTTCACCAACACGCTCTTCAAGAAGGTTACGGATTTTTCGCGTTAACTGAGTGACACTGAATATCGAAGCAGTATTGCCGATGTTGCTCTGTTCCTGATTAGTAAAATCAAAGAGATCATCCATGACATTTTTATTCACTGGCATTGGTCCTGAAGTCGAGCAGGACTTTACCTGAACGACGATTTTCTGTAGCCCGTTTGATGGCTGAAGAAACATTCTCCGGTGGATAAACCGAGTCCACCGGCTGTTGCATGCTGCCTGAGAGCATTAACTGACAGAGGGTTCTGTATACATTCTCAATTTCCCCTTGTTCCGTGGTTCTCAGCCATTTCGTCAGCCAAAACCCCCTTAATTTCAAATTCTTGAAAATCAGCATGCTGTTTGGAACCTTCAAAGGACGTTTACCCATTGCTCCATAGGTGATGTGTGTGGCACCTTCAGATAACATGGACATGATGCGCAGGGAGCTTTCACCGCCGACTGCATTGAGAGCCAATTCGACAGGAGCATTCCCGATTTGTTCCATGGCTGAGTTCTTGCCCTCGTCATTATCCATCACGACAACATTTCCCCCTGCTTCAAGAAGGGGTTTTATTAATTCTTCGCGACGAACGAAGTTGACGGTTCGAATGCCCAGCTTTCTGGCGATGGCGATAACGGCATGGCCAACACCTGAGTTTGAAGCATTTTGCACGATCCAGCCTCCAGGAATTTGACCGTCATCTTGATGGAGCAGCAGCCATGCCGTTGCCGGGTTTATTTTTAGCATACACGCTGCTTCTTCAGGTAGTTCCCCGGGCAGCCTGATGACTTGCTTTGCCGTGCAGCTCACGTAGTCCTGCCAGCAGTCTGTGCGCGACAAATAAAGAACCTGATCGCCTTTACGGATATCTGTCACATCAGGGCCTGTTGCGATTACTTGCCCGCTCCCTTCAGTGCCAATTGTGGCCGGCAATGGCGGGAGACTGCCGTAGCGTCCTTCCAGTATGTTGATATCAGCCGGATTGACCGGGGCAAATGACGTTTTGACCAGGATTTCACCGTTGCCGGGGAGCGGGATGGATTCACTCTTGAGATTGGCGGCTCTCGATGGTTCCCCATATTCCTCAAGGACAATTCTTCGGTTACAGTAAGACATGGAATTCAGATCGGCTCATTAATCAGTCGGTGACCAGTGGGCCTGATGACGGAAGGCAGGACAGTGGGTATCGAGTTCAAAATGGTCAAGGAATTACCAATCCTGCTTTGTTTGCATGACTGAAGAGCGGGGCTTATTCTAAGCTAGAGCAATGAAAATTAGCAACCTGTTAAGTCTATTGTGCCTTCTCATCGCGGTTTGTGATGGGGCAGATGATTACCAGCTGGGTCCCGATTCGCTGCGCAAAAAGGATGTTCCCCAGGGCAAGGTGACCATGCATCAGTTCTCTGATAGTAAAGTGTATCCTGGCAGTGAACGCGATTACTGGATTTATGTTCCTTCGCAGTATGACGGCTCGAAACCTGCATGCCTGATGGTTTTTCAGGATGGCAAGTGGTATCAGGATCCCCGTGGCCACACCCGTGTCCCCACCGTCCTTGATAACTTGATAGACAGTGGGGAAATTCCTCTTACAATCGGGCTTTTTCTCAACCCGGGCGTTATACCTGCTGCCAAGGAAGGCGCAAAACCGAGGAAAAACCGGAGTTTTGAGTATGACACCCTTAGTGACCAGTATGCCAGGTTTTTGCTTGTAGACATACTTCCTGTTTTAAAGCGTGATTACAGGATCACAGATGATCCTGAAGGTCGTGCCGTCTGCGGTATCAGCTCAGGGGGTATTTGCGCATGGACAGTTGCCTGGGAACGGCCTGATGCTTTTCGCAAGGTCATCAGTTACGTGGGCAGTTTCACGAATATCCGTGGAGGTCACAACTATCCTGCTATGATCCGCAAGAGTGAAAAGAAGCCTATCCGGGTTTTCCTGCAGGCGGGGGAAAAAGACCTGGATAACCTGCATGGCAGTTGGCCCCTGGGTAATCGCCAGATGGCTGCGGCCTTGAAGTTTGCCGGATATGATTTCAGGTTTGTCATGGGTGATGGGGGTCATAACGGGAAGCATGGAGGAGCGATTTTTCCCGATATGCTGCGCTGGCTCTGGCGGGATTACCCGAAAAGCTGATGTATAAAAGGATCTTTGGCCTTTTACTGGCTGTGGTTTTTTCATCCTGCATTGGATTTGCTCAGGATATTTCCCTTGGGCATGTTTTAATCGATGGAGAGGACTGGGAAAAAGTCGTGGGAGATATGCAATTCTGTGATGCCTGCTGCACTGATGGAGCCGGCAATTTTTATTACTCGGATGTCGGTGGCGGAGGCGGTATCAGGAAAGTGGATACCTCGGGAAAAGTATCAAACTACATCAGTGATATAGCAGGTATCAGCGGGATGCAGTTTGGCCCTGACGGCAGACTCTATGCCTGCCAGGGGCGCGCCCGGCGAATTATTGCTCTAAGGCCCGGCACTGCTCCCGACATCATTGTTTCCGGTGTCCGGCCCAATGACCTGGTCGTAACCGCTGACGGTAATATTTATTTTACAGAAACCTCTACCCGCAGGGTATACCACACCAATTTGAATAAGAAGGGCAGAAGGTTGCGTATTGTTGCAAAGGACATCGCTAAGCCCAATGGCATAGCGATTTCTGCTGATGGCGGCACTTTATTGGTTTCAGACCATATGGATAAGGAGATATGGTTCTTCAGGATTGAAGAAGATGGTTCCCTTGGATGTCGCTCTCCCTACGCTTCCCTCAGGCTGCGTGCGAGGTTCCATCCAAGCAAGGGTGATGGCATGGAAATTGACGAAATGGGTTGCTTTTATGTGACTTCCGACCTTGGACTGCAGATGTTTGATCCGACAGGAAGGATGTCCGGGGTTATGCATGCCCCTCAACCCGGCAAGCCCCTGGTCAGCGTCGTTTTTTCCGGTAGGGAGCTAGGCTATATTTATGTTGCCAATGGTGATGCGATTTATCGTAGAAAGGTCAAGGCGAAGGGGGTATGGCAATGGTGATGAATGTTTCCAGATTATTACTGATTTTTAGCTTGTGCCTTCCTGCCTCGCTTCCTGCCGACCAGAAGCCCAATATCGTGTTGATTATGGCCGATGATCTAGCATGGGATGATTCCGGGCCATACGGCAATGATCGTGTCCGCACACCAAACCTGGACAAGCTGGCCGCAGAGGGAATGAAGTTTACCCGTGCCATCCTGACTGCGAGCTCATGCAGTCCGAGCAGGGCAAGCATCATCACAGGCCGTTATCCGCATCGCACAGGAGCCGAAGAACTGCACTGGCCGGTGCCTGCTAAACAGATAACGTTCGTCGAGAAACTAAGGGCGGCAGGATACTGGACTGCAGCTGCCGGGAAATGGCACCTTGGGGAGGAAATTCGTGATCGATTTGACCTCATTCGCGATGTTGATACTTCTGGGTTTCAATTGCCTGGAGGAAAGGCAGGTCAGGCAGGTGTGTTCAAAGAGACGACCAAAGGTGATGCCAAGAGTGGATGTGCGGACTGGGTTTCGCTGATCAGGGCGCGCCCGGCAGATAAGCCGTTTTTTTTGTGGCTGGCCGCGCTTGATCCGCATCGTCCCTATGATGAGGGTATCCTTAAGCAACCACACCTGCCTGCAGCAGTTCGTGTAGCTCCCTATCATCCGGATACATTCGGCGTGCGCCGGGAGTATGCTCTCTATTATGATGAGATCACTCGCCTTGACCGGTTCACAGGACTGGTGATCAGTGAACTGGAAAAAAATTCGATACTGGACAACACTCTGGTGATATTCTTCTCGGATAATGGCAGGCCCTTTCCAAGGGATAAGACATCACTTTACGATTCCGGTATACGAACGCCATTTATTATCCGGTATCCTCCAGTCGTTAAACCAGGAACTGTTTGTAAAAGGCTGATCAGTGCTGTTGATATTGCCCCGACGCTCCTTGAAATAGCCGGAGTTGAGAAGGGTGATACCTTTGATGGCGTTAGCTTTCATCGCCTCCTGTCAAAGCCCCTTGGATTACCTGTTCGCAGCTACGCATTTGCCGAGAAAAACTGGCATGATTATGAAGATCACTCCAGAGCTGTGCGCAGCACACAGTTTAAATATATCAGAAACTATTACGATGATCTGCCGCCCACTCCGCCGGCTGATGCAGTAAGGGGTATCACTTATAGGGCCTTGCAAAAACGTCACGATTCGGCCGATTTGTCGGCTGCAGAGGGTCAATTATTCTGGTTTCCAAGGCCGCGTGAGGAGCTCTACGATTGCAGTGCTGACCCTCATGAATTGAAAAACCTGGCGGATTCACCTGACTATTCAAAGACCCTTGTTCTGATGCGTGATGCACTGCAAAAGTGGGAACGTGAAACCGGGGACCATGTGCCTGAATTACGCACTGCGGATGAATTTGATCGTCAGCACGGCAAGCCCACGCCTGCCCGCGTTAGGCCCCGATGGTCCAAAAAGAAAATGGTGGAAGCCGGGCTCACTGCACCCTGAGTCCAGATAGAAATTGCCTGTGATGAAGCTAACTGGAAATCATGCGGCAATATCCAACAGGCTCTCGGCATGTTTACGTGCCGAGTTGGTGTTACCTCCAAGCATTCGGGCTATTTCAGTAATGCGGTCGTCTTTTTCTATTTTGCTTAATCGTGAGTGAGTCCGCCCGTCACTGCTGAATTCCTTGTTGACGGAATAATGGCAGTTCGCCCTTGATGCCACTTGTGGCAGATGAGTGATGGCTATAACTTGATGATGGTCGCCAAGTGAAGCCATCTTAGCCCCTACAGCCTGGGCAATTTCTCCCCCCACGTTGGCGTCAATCTCGTCGAAAACCAGGAGTGGCACGGCATCCTGACTGGCCAGGGTGCTTTTGATGGCCAGCATGATACGGGACATCTCGCCGCTTGAGGCAATCATTCGCAGCGGTTTGGCAGGTTCACCCGGGTTCGGGGAGAACATGAATTCGATGCTCTCGTTTCCTGTTCTTGCCGGTTGCTCTAATGTCTCAAGTGTGACTTCAAAATGTGCCTTCTTGAAGCCAAGTTCCTCGAGATGGGCACTAATGCTTGTCGCAAGTTTAGGAGCCGCGCGTTTTCTTTTCAGGGATAGCTTCCGTGCTGCTGAACACAACTTTTGGGATGCCGTGGTGATCCGCGCCGAGAGTTTTTCCAGTTCTTCACCCCGACTTTCAATCCGGTTTCTCTTTTTTGTGGCCTTTTCCTTGAAAGCAAGAATCTCGTTAATGTTGTTGCCATATTTGCGCTTCAGGGACTCAATAAGGTTGAATCGATCCCTGAGGGTCTCGATCCCGGAGGCATCTATCTCAAGGTTTTCGGCATAGTCACGAATATTGCTTTCCAGTTCCTCCAGTTCAATGAGTGCCGTATCAAAACTCTCCGTGAATCTGGCAGTGGAGGGATCATTTTTTTCCAGGTCCCGTATCATCCGGGTAATTGCCGACAGGCTTGAGATTGCCGAGTTCTCACTTTCTCCCAGTGCCCCGATGATGTGTGCAGCAGTTTGCATGAGATGACTGCTGTTTGCAGCCACCTTGTAGTTTTGTTCGAGTTTTTCCTCCTCACCGGGCACAAGGTTCGCACTTTCAATTTCTTCAACCTGGTGATTGAGAAGGTCGAGCTCCTGTTCATTGGCTCTTTCACTATTGGCCAGTTCATCATACTGGGCCTTCAAGCTGCTGAGTTGCCGGTAGGCATCTGCACATCCATTCGCTTCCCCTTCGGCATTTGCGTAGGCATCAAGCAGGTCAAGTTGCCGCTCGCGGCAAAGAAGAGACTGGTGGTCGTGGGGGCCGTGCAGGTCAACGAGCAGTTCGCCGATTTGCTTCAGGACGGAGAGCGTGACCGGGGAGCAATTCACAAATTGTTTATTGCCTGAGGAAGTGTCGATAACCCTGCGGATTACTAGTTGGTCATTCTCGCATGATGCAAGCCCAGCGGCGTCGAGAACAGAATTCACGCTTTCTGCTTGCTCGAGGTCGAAAACCGCTTCAATGGAACACGAATTGCATCCGGTGCGGACAAGGTTCTGGTTGGCCCGTTCGCCGACAATCAGCTTGAGGGCGCCGACAATGACTGATTTGCCGGCACCGGTTTCCCCTGTAACGCCGATAAGTCCACTGCCCACTTCCCAGACGAGATCCTCAACAAGTGCGAGGTTGTTTATTTTCAGAAGTCTTAACATGATTATAGGTATCCAATTAACAGTTCATTTGAACAATAGTTCAAATGAACGCAAAAAGCCACCGAAAAATTGCATGTCAGGCTCCGAATTTCCTTTCCGGCCATTATGCTGGAGCAATTACTGCCAATACCGCCATGGTGAGCAAATTCCCGCTTGATGCAGTTGGTGATGCTGTCTAAGGAGCGGATGATCGTGTATTGTGTGAGATTGCCATGACCGGATTTGAGGTAACTTTCCTTGGAACCGGGACCTCGGTAGGGGTTCCGGTGATCGGCTGTGGGTGTGAGACCTGTCGCTCCGAGGATCCGCGTGACCGCCGCCTGCGCTCCTCAATTCTGGTTAAGACGCCACAATTATGCCTGTTGGTGGATTCAGGACCGGATTTACGCCAGCAGTGCCTCCGTGAGGGGATCACAACGCTTGATGGCGTATTGATCACCCACCCTCATGCTGATCATGTCATGGGATTTGATGACCTGCGCCGGTTCACTCCTGGCAAGGATGACAGGTTGCGTGTTTTTGCCAGTACCCCGTGCCTGGATGCCTTGAAAAGGATGTTTTTCTATATGTTTAACAACGCCAATCGGTTTCCGGGATACTTCAAGCCGGAGCCACATGTTCTGGAGGAGAAGCTTGGCATCGGAGACCTGGAGATTACCCCAATTGCCGTTGAGCATGGAAATGTGGAATGCGCGGGGTTTCTTTTTCGGCATGAGGAAAAACCGGTGTTTGCTTATTTACCCGACTGTAAGCGTATTCCCCGGGCCGGCATGGAGGCATTGGCCGGGGTTGGTTGCCTGGTGATTGATGCATTGCGTCCCAGGCCTCATCCTACGCACATGAGCATCGACGAAGCACTTGCCGTTGCCGCTGAGTTGGCACCGAAGCAGACATGGCTGACGCATGTTTCCCATGAAGTGCTTCATTCCCGTGAACAGGATTCGTTACCTGACGGGGTGGATATTGCCTATGACGGGCTGCAGTTAATGCTTTAGTCGTCAACTTTGCTGCAGGGGCCCACAAAAGTGAGGCCGAGGCCATTGCTTTGGGACCATCAGGTTCTCATGGCGATGATGCCATGATCGTCTTCATGAACTTGCCCCCTTGGTGCCCTCGGGCTTTTTAAAGGGAGCCGGTTTCCGGGGATGGAGTTGCAGCAGCTGGAGGAGCTTCTGTTGTTTCCTGATTCTGGATTTGCGGAAGGACGTTGGCAACACGCTCCTTCATTTCCTTGCCCGGCTTGAACTTCACAATGGCACGCGGAGGTATGATCACATCGGTATCCGGTTTATTGGGATTGCGGCCGATTTTCTGTTTGGTTTCACGTACCTGAAAAGATCCGAAATTACGCAGCACCACCTCATCTCCCCCGGCCAGCGTCGTGGTGATGGTATCAAGGGTTTTCTGGATGACATCGAAGACCTGTTGCTGAGTCATTCCTGTTTCGTTGCTGATTTGCACCACTAGGTCGCGCTTTGTGACAGTCTTCATGAAATTGTTAAGAAAATGTGATTGTGGGTCTTTATGGGGTTATCGGGGAACTTTACTCAATTTATGATGTGTTGCTTCGCCGTGAACCTCAACTGATCGTGGGGCTCAAACACATAGCGATACCGGGAGGTTTGGCAAAAGAAATTTTCCGTTACTTTGTAAATGTTTTTGATTGACGCCCTAAAGCCATTCCAGGGCTGTTTTGAAATGGGTTTTGGCGATATTGAAGAGGATACCCTTACCGTGTTTCTCCACCAGTTTGGCGGCAGTTTCTCTCACTGCTTTTGAAGCACCTTTTGGGATGGGTTGCCCGTATTTTTCCGAGGCCTGCTCCATCCACCAGAGAAACTTATCACGGGCGAGTATGGAGGCTGCCGCCACGGCGATATCCGACTCGGCCTTGGTGCGCTGTTGAAGATGAATTTCACGGCCGCTTTTACCCAGTGCAGAGTTTAGGCGCGAAGGGTTGGCAAACTGGTCGCTTAGTGCCCGCTTGCAGTCCGGCCTTTTCATGCACAGGTTCTCGATGGCTGTTGCATGCCCCCACGCGAGCAATTTGTTAAGGTTTCCAATCTTGCTGTATAGCTCGTTGTATTTCTTTGGTCCGATCATGATGACTTCATGATCAAGGCCGGGGGTTTGACGTATCAGGTCAGCGAGTTTCCTGATCTTCGGGTCAGAAATTTTCTTTGAGTCCATCACCCCCTCATCAAGCAGGATGCGTGCAGACTCCCGGTCGGTGTATGCACCGGCGATAACCAGCGGCCCGAAAAAGTCCCCCTTGCCGCTTTCATCGATGCCGAAGTGCGGTTCAAACATCTCGGGGTTGAGTTCTTCCTCATAACCAAGCTCTGCGGCACCCAGAACCTCGGGCTCAAGCGTGAAGCGGACAAAGTCCTCGGTACCCTTGCCCTGCAATACTACTTTTGGCCCTTTTTCATATACGGTGACATGAAGCTTTTCACCACTCGCGGCAAAAAGGGCATGGGGTTTATCT
This sequence comes from uncultured Verrucomicrobiota bacterium, assembly GCA_902589825.1. Classification (GTDB taxonomy): domain Bacteria; phylum Verrucomicrobiota; class Verrucomicrobiia; order Verrucomicrobiales; family DEV007; genus CACIUL01. Next base: position 32,146 of record CACIUL010000010.1, on the reverse strand, counting down.
TTGAAAATGAAGCCGGATTGTTCCAGAATTCTGCGCAGGCTATCAACCTGCGACCTTGAAAGTGAATGAGTATATGAGCTGAGCGTGCCGGCCACACCCTGAACTAAACAGCAAGCCGATCATGTCACAACCACCGAAGGGGCATAAAGTTGTCAAAAATCCCCCCATCAAGGATGTTGGGGGCCTGCAGGCTGCAATGACGGAGTGGTTTTCCAGGGAAGGCAGGCAGTATCCCTGGCGCGCGACTGAGGATGGATATGAGATCCTCGTATCAGAGATCATGCTGCAGCAAACGCAGGTGGCAACGGTCTTGGGGCGTGGGTATTACACCAGGTGGCTTGAGCTTTTTCCCGATGTTCAAACCCTGGCCAAGGCGGATGAAGGATCGGTTTTGCGTGCCTGGGAGGGCCTTGGCTATTATTCGCGTGCCCGCAACCTGCAGAAGGCCGCCCGGCATATTGTCGAGGAACATGGAGGGGTTTTCCCGCGTTCCCTGCCGCAGATCGAGGCTTTGCCCGGGGTCGGGCGTTATACAGCCGGGGCAGTGGCGAGTTTTGCCTTTAACGCTGCTGAGGCAGCCGTTGATGCCAATATCGCCCGCGTGCTGGCAAGGTTGTTTGATTTTCGCGAGCGGATTGACACTGCATATGCCCGCAAGCAGCTCCTGGCATGGGCGGGCTCGCTGGTACCTGATTCGGGTGGCAGGATCTGGAACTCGGCATTGATGGAACTCGGGCAACATGTTTGCAAATCCGGGTCCGTGTCCTGTCATCAGTGCCCGGCAGCTTCGTGGTGTCGTGCAGCAGAGCCACTGCTGCTGCCGATAAAGAAAAAGCGCAAGGTCCAGACTGCCGTAGAGGAGCATGTCGTGCTGGCTTTTCGCCGCAACAGTCTCCTGCTGGAGCAGGAGACCGGGCGCAGGAGGCAGGGACTTTGGAAACTGCCAGAACGTGCCATGGAGGAAATCCCGGATGGTGCACCTGTATGCAAGCAAGAGTATACAATTACACGTTACCGTGTGACGATGTTCATCCATGAATTAAAGGATGTCATTGCCCGTGAAAACGAGCGGTGGTTTCGGCTTGAGGAGATTACTCGCCTTCCTATGCCCTCTCCTTATCGCCGTGCTGTGGATGGTTATCTTTCCCGACAGGGAAAGGCCATTGGATCTCAGTAGTTCCGTGAAGGATATCCAAAATGAAGGGAGGACTGAGCAGCTGCTCAAGGATGATCCTGTTGGAGATGCTTGCGGCATCCCGTTCGTCGGCAACGTGGTTTAAAACGATGCCGGCAACCTCCAGTCCCATGGCTTTAATGGCGTTCACCGTTAAGACTGTATGGTTGATCGCTCCCAGCCGGTTGTCGACAACCACCAACACCGGCAACTTGAGGTCCGCAGCCAGGTCTGCCATCGAGTATTCTGCGCTTATGGGAACGGCCCAGCCCCCGATCCCTTCCACCAAGACGTATTCATACTGCCTGGCAAGGGCCTGGTAGGCAGCCTTGATTGCAGGGATGTCAACCTTGGTTGCCTCTATCAGGGAGGCGGCCATTGGTGCGGCAGGATTCTTGAAGAATACCGGGTTAACCAGATCTATTGATGGAGCGACGGGAGAACTGCATTCAGCAAGGCCCTCGGCATCCGTGCGCTCACCGCATGCAATCGGCTTGAACCCGGCGGCACTCAGCCCGAGCTTTCCCAGTGCCTGCAGCAGCAGCCGGGTCACGTAGGTCTTGCCAACCTCGGTACTGGTTCCGGTTATAAAGAGTTTCAATGTCCTGAGAAGAGAGGTTTATCCGGATGCATAACAGCTTTACCCGGATTCATTCTGAGTGATTGATGCCAATCTTACAGGTAAAGTCAAGAGTGGCTAGAGGCCAATCTGTTCGGTTACTGCTTCAGCGATTTCTTCTGCCCGGCAGGCAATGCGGCTTTCGTCCTTTCCCTCGACAAGGATGCGCATTTTTGGGCCTGTGCCAGAGTATCGAACCAGCACCCGGCCTGTTTCACCGAGTTCTTTTTCTGTCTGGGCAATCAGTTTCGCAGCTTTCAGGGTTGAGATTTCCGGTTTTGATGAAACCGGGACGTTGATAAGTTTACTCGGGAATTTGCGCAAGACCCGGCGCAATTCTGAAAGAGGTTTTCCCGTTTCCTGCATCACCTGCAGTGCCGCCAGGGCGGCCAGGATACCGTCCCCGGTGGTGTTATGGTCACGGCAGATAATATGGCCACTTTGCTCGCCGCCGAAATTAGCCCCTATTTGCCGCATGCGGTTGATCACGTGGCGGTCACCAATTTCAGTGCGTTCAGTCCTGCCTCCATGTTTGGCAATGCACTCGTCTAGGCCCAGATTGCTCATTTTCGTGGCAACCAGTGTTTTGGCTGCCATTTCGCCTTTTTGCAGGAGGTGACAACCGATGAGTGCCATCAGCTCGTCACCATCAACAGGATTGGCATTCTCGTCACACATCAGGATACGATCAGCATCCCCGTCATGCGATATGCCGACATCGGACCCGTCACTTTTGACTTTCTCTGCGATGATACCGGGATGGGTGCAGCCGCAATTGACATTGATGTTTTCGCCACTGGGGGTGTTAAAATGCGTCACGAGGTTTGCGCCGAGGTTCTCGAGAATCTGTGGGCTGGTGCTTGATGATGCCCCGTTTGCTGTATCCAGGCTTATTTTAATTCCCTTGAGCGGCTTATTGCCGGCATCCTGCGAAAATGAGGATACGGCCATGGAGATGTAGCGGCTTGCGGCATCCGGCAGGATTCTGCTGCGGCCGATCATTGCATTGTCTGCGAGGCTGCTTTGAGGCAATTGCTCTCCTGAGAGCATGAATGAGCCAATTTCCGTTTCCTGCTCATCAGAGAGCTTATAACCATCAGCCCCGAAGAACTTGATCCCGTTATCCTCTGGAGGGTTATGGGAGGCGGAGATGACGACCCCAAGGTTCGCCCCGGTTTCCCTGACCAGCATTGATATAGCAGGTGTGGGGACCACTCCAGCGAGCATGACGTCCATGCCAACGGAATGAAGTCCCGAGGCGATGGCGTTCTCGAGCATATCCCCGCTTCGCCGTGAGTCCTTGCCAATGACCGCGTGTAAGGGAGGGGCCGGGGTATTGCCCTGCAGAGGGCTTAACCGGGAGGCAATAACCTGGCCAAGGAGGAGCGCTTTGCCGGGCGTGATGGCGCCGGTATTTACGCGGCCACGAACCCCGTCTGTACCGAAGAATTTCTCAGGGTTTGACATACAACATGATAACTGGCTGGAAAGTTTCAGCAATTGAACCGGGAAGCTGAATGACTTGCGGGTGAAAAAGTAGAGGCCAATCAGGCTTTATGGGCGGAAATATTATTGTCAGGCGGCTTGTTTTTTGCACTGGTTTTTGTGCGTTTGGGCTTGGGAGGATCCGCCGCACTGGCGATTGGTTCCGGCGCATTCTCGTTTTCCCTTTCCACTTCGAGCAATTCAAGGAGGCGCTTGTGGAATGCTTCAGGCTCAAGGCCGCGTTCCAGTTCTCCTGCATGGGCAAGTGAGAGTTCCCCTGTTTCTTCAGATACGATAATTGCGATGGCATCCGATTCCTCTGTTAATCCAAGCCCCGCACGGTGCCGCAGGCCTATACTATGGTCGCCAATTTCTTTTTGGCTCAACGGCAGGACACAGGCGGCACTGATAACCTTGCCTTCACGGAGGATCACAGCACCGTCATGCAGAGTGGTTTTTGGATGGAAAATCGTGAGCAGGAGTTCCGGGGAAAACCTGGCATCAATCTTGACCCCTGTTTCAAGATGGGCATTGAGCTCGATTCCCCGTTCAATGGCAAAGAGAGCGCCGTAACGTTTTGCCCCGAGCTGGCGGACGGTATCGGCTAGGTTATCTATAAATTCCTTGTTTTTCCCCTCAGAGAAGAACAAAAATCCACGGCTGCCAAGGTCTGCCATTGCCCTTCGCACTTCCGGTTGAAAGGCAATCATGATGGATATGGCAAAGCAGCCAGCAAAGCTGAAGACCAGCCAGCGGATCACGACCAGGTCAAAGGCATAGGATGCCAGCAAAAGGAGGATCAGGATGGTGACCAGCAATGTGAGCAGGCGGGCCCAGTTGCGTGTCATGAACCGGCGCAGGACAAAATACATGACGATAGAGACGAGGAGGATCTCAATGGCCAGCGGCAAATGCTCACGGATAGACTGTAGGATTTCAGACACGTATTGTTAGCGACTGCCAATATAGCGCAAAACATCCCTCCTGTAATGCATCATGAAAAAGATAAGCATTAAACACTTCTGTGGCATCGTTTATCCGTGGAGGATTGCTTCGCTCATGCGCATGGCCTGCAGGTTGGGTTGCGGGTCATGCACACGCAGTATTGCGGCACCCTGTTGCCTGAGGTAAGCGCTTAATGCCACAGTTGGCCATTCCCTGTTCGCGATCCCTTCTTTGCCCACCAGGGTGGCGATGAATGATTTCCGGGAAACACCCATTAACAGGGGTCTGCCTGAGTGCTGCATTTCAGGCAGCGCCTTCAGGAGGTCCAGATTGTGTGAAAGGGATTTCCCAAACCCGATCCCAGGATCAAGAACCACGCGTTGAGTAGCGATGCCATCCTGTGCGCACAGGGCCAATTGTTGCCTCCAGTATGACATTACTTCCCTGGTGACATTTCCGTATTGTGGATCCTTCTGCATATTGCGGGGGGTACCAAGCATGTGCATGAGTACCATTCCGCAATTTGAACCAGCGGCAACTGAGCGCATCTCGGGATTGGAAAAACCGGTGACGTCATTGATGATGTCGGCTCCTGCTTCCAGGGCTGCTGATGCAACTTCCGGTTTTGACGTGTCGATTGAAATCAGGGTTTTTGGCCTGCGCCGGGAGGCAAATTCTTCAATTGGCGGCAGGACCCGCATTAGTTCATCATTCACGGTTACTTCAGCAGCACCGGGGCGGGTGGATTCCCCGCCGAAATCGATGATGGCTGCACCTTCTTCTTCCAGTGCCAATGCACGGTCTGTCGCTGCCCCGCTATCCTGGAAATAACCCCCGTCTGAAAACGAATCAGGGGTTACATTGACAATACCCATGATCATCCCGGCACGCGACAGGTCAATGTTGCGGCTTCCTACCGACCAGATATTGGCCTCGGGTTCTGTTTTGCTGCTTGCCGTATGGTGTGCCATATTCTATTCTTCCCCTGTAATACCCTCAACTCAAATCATGAAGACGTTTGTCCTTTCCGCTGCGTTTATTACCATCCTGCCATTGATGGTCAAGGCATTGCCCCCCGGGGCATATGACGATGATGCCGACCAGACATCGCGCACCGTGATCCATAAGGATGGTACCTATACGACAACTGCCCGTGACCGTCATTCCCGCAGCCTGATCCGCGAAACCAAGCGGCGTAATGATACGCTGGTTATGCGCAGCGAGTTTGTCCTGGATCAATTCGGCCGTGAGAGGAAGGGACGGGTTTACGACGGCCAGAACAATCTGCTTTTCACCAGTGAATTTATATACAACAGCGAGGGCAAGGCACAGGAAGAGCGCGTATATAATGCACAGGGAAAGCTCGTAAGGCGCTTGATGTACCAGTATGACCGGTTTGGAAAATCCAAGCCGTTTTGCGCTACCTACCAGAATGGACGTCCCATAGGTGACCTGGTACCCCTGGATGATGCCACGGCCCTGAGCACAACTTCAAACCATGCCTATTCCCCTGCAGCGGCTAACAGTGCCGGGAACAGTGATGTTTCAGGGAAGCTTGTCCGTTCCAGGGACGGGTCAACGATTCGGTTGAATTCCGGGGCTGTCCAGTATCCCGGGACCAAAACCGACGGGCAGGAGGACAGGAAACCCAAGCGCCGGTTTCGTATCTTCAAGTCTCGCAAGTAGCGCGGTTGCACTGGTTACCCACCAGTTGATCTGATGAATTCTTCAGCGGCTCTTTTGTCAATTCTTCTGGCTCTCGGGCTGGCTGTGGTGGGCATATTCTGGGGGATCAATGAACGCAACGGGGCCCTTAAGTCCAGTAGTGAGAAGATTGCCGAGATTACCCGTCAGGGCCGCAGTGATTTCGGATTCCTTGAGAAGGACCTGGAAAACAGCAAGGCTGAGACAGTTCGTCTTGAAGATGAAAACCGGAACCTGCGTCGCCAGCTGGATATCGAGCGTGACAGCAATGCCGACCTGATTCGCCAGAAGGATCGGCTGGAGTTACGCCTTGCCGGTTTGCGTAACGGGGATGCATCGGCAGATCAGGCTAGGGACTGGACGGATGATGAACTGGACCGGCGCAAGAGCAGCCGTGAGTTGACACTCGCAATTCGTGAACTGTCCCTCAAGAGACCATTGCGCTTTCGGTTTACCGAGGAGGACGGGATGCGGGAGGCATTGGCCAATGGCTCCGGCCTTGTTACCCCTGAAAACGCGGCAACACAGTCCCGCGCCTATGCAGCAATGGGCTTTGTCAGTCCGGAGACGGATGTGCGAGCCAGGATGCTGGATTTACTTGAGGGCCAGCTTGGCGCTGCATTTTATTCCGGGGATGACACGGTTCTCTTTAACAGCAAAGGCACAACAAACAGTGCCAATGACCGCACTGCCCTGGCCATTGAGATTACCCGTGCCCTGCAGGACCAGCACTTTGACTTGCTGCCCGCACTTAAGCAATGGCCATACAACGATGATGCCAGACAGGCTCTTTGGGCGGTAGCCGTTGGGGATTCCAGCCTCGTCAAGATACGCTTTCAATTGCAGGATAATACACCGGGTGCTGATCAGTTCCTCCAGAGTGCGACCAAGATGACCCGTGAGCAGTTTGAGAGGATTCCCGCCTTTGTGCGTGAATATTATCTTTTCCCCTTCTCACTCGGTGATGGGTTTTGCCAGAAACTGCATGAGGAAGGAAGGTGGCAGAGGATCAACAAGGGACTCGACAGTCCTCCAAAAAGCACGGCGCAGATCCTGCACCCCGAATTATACCTGTCCGAAAAGCCATTTAATCCGGAGCCGTTTCACTGGGACATCAACGCGCTTGCCGTTGCCGGTTTGCAGCCAATATGGAACAATGTTGCCGGAGAACTGGCCATTGCCCTCTTGCTTAATCAGAGCGATTTTCTTGAGCAGATGGCTGAGCTTGGACAGCCTGATATCCTGGACATGCCTGAGCTGGTATCCAAGGGCATTGAGCATTTTTCTGCCCGGGATGGATCCAAGGCTGCTGCAGGATGGTATGGTGACCGCTATCTGGTATATCCCAGCGCAGATGGTGAAGTTGGCTCTGACCACGTTTACTGGCGCAGCCAGTGGAGCACGGCGGAAGATGCGAAGGAGTTTGCTGACGCCATCACCCGCTCACTTGCCTTCCGGAGGAAATCCGGTGGGCAGCCAGGGGCTGGCAAATCGCAGCGTTATGTCTCGGTTCGCCAACTGAAAGGGAACCAGGTCAGGGTAATTGATGCTGCATCAGGGGAATTTGGCCGGGCACTCCTGGAGAAGTTTCCGGAACCTGCCGCCAGTGCGGATTCCGGCGAACAAAAACCATGATTGCCAAAAAAGTGTTCTTTGCAGGCCGCGTGCAGGGCGTGGGTTTCCGCTATGGGACAAAGCAACTGGCGATGGGCTTTGATGTGGTTGGCACGGTACGCAACCTGGGAGATGGCAGGGTAGAGCTTTGTGCCATGGGGGAAGTGGAGGAGGTGGAGGCGTTTTTGCAGGAGATACGTGATGAATCAAACTTGTCTCACCATATCCTTGAGTGTCTCGAGGAAGAGATCCCGCTGTCGGAAATGCAGGATTTAAAAGGTTTCTCCATTACCGGTTGAAACCAGATGACGGTAATAGTGAATTAACCCGCTACACTGGGCAAAAAGGCATTAATTGGCGACAATATTGATCAGTTTGCCGGGCACAATGATCACCTTGCGCACTGTTGCCTGCTCAATGAAGGGCTGGATTTTTTCCAGTCCCTTTGCGGCAGCCTCAAGTTCTGCGTCCGGGGCATCCTTGGCAACCAGCATCTTGTCCCTCAGCTTGCCATTGACCTGCACCACGATTTCCACCTCATCATCCACCAGGCAATCCTCGTTAAAGCCAGGCCATGATGTTGTGGCAAGCTGGTGACCCGGAACAATTCCGGGAAATGCAGCCGCAACAACCCGGTTTATTTCCTCGCTGATGTGAGGGGCAAAGGGGTTGAGCAGGTGCAGAAAATCCACCAGGGAGGATACCGGTCTGCTATCGGCGGAGGTAAACTCGTTAGTGAGCTTCATCATTTGTGAAATCGCTGTGTTGAAATCAAGTGACTCGATATCTTCGCCGACCTTCTTGATGGTCTCGTGAAGGATCCTCAGTTGCTTCTTTGTGGGTTCCACGTCTTGCACCTTCTTGGATAGCTGCCATTTGCCTTCCTGGTCCTCCTCCATGAAAAGCCGCCAAACACGTGCAAGAAAACGATAAACGCCCTCAACCCCCTTCATGCTCCATGGCTTGACCTGCTCAAGTGGTCCCATGAACATTTCATAAAGCCTTAACGAGTCAGCTCCATACTCATTGATGACTTCATCAGGGTTGACCACATTGCCCCGGCTTTTTGACATCTTTTGCCCGTCCTCGCCGAGAATCATCCCCTGGTTAACTAGCTTATGGAAAGGCTCCCGGGTTTTCAGGTAACCAAGGTCATGCAGGACCTTGTGCCAGAACCTCGCATAAAGGAGATGAAGAACTGCGTGCTCTGTGCCCCCAACATACAGGTCAACGTTCATCCAGTAGTCGTCTGCTTCTCTGGAGATAAATGCATCATTGTTTACCGGGTCGCAGTAGCGCAGGTAATACCAGCAGGAACCCGCCCATTGTGGCATGGTGTTTGTTTCCCGCGTTGATTGGTCTTCGAGGTTTACCCACTGGTGTGCCTTGGAAAGCGGTGGATCAGCAGTGCCTGTTGGCTTGAAATCATCCATTGCGGGTGCCTCCACCGGCAATTGATCCTCACTGAGAGGGTAGTGGTTACCGTCTTTATCCCAGGCAATGGGAAACGGTTCACCCCAGTAGCGCTGCCGGCTGAAGAGCCAGTCACGCAACTTGAAATTGACCCTTGGCATTCCGGCACCGTTTTTTTCCAGCCAACCCGTTTCATTACCGGTTCCTATCATTACCGCCTTTGCTTCCGGGGTGCTGAGGCCGTCAATAAGTGGTGAGGAATTGATGGCTGTGCCTTCGCCGGTAAAGCAGGCATGATTATGGTCTTGATCAACAGGGGCCACGACCTGCCTGATCTCAAGTCCGAACTTGCTTGCAAACTCGTGGTCCCTTTCGTCGTGGGCGGGAACTGCCATGATTGCCCCTGTCCCGTATGAGGTCAGGACATAATCGGCAATCCAGATGGGAATTTTTTCCCCATTGACCGGGTTGATAGCGTATCCTCCAGTGAACACTCCGCTTTTTTCCTTGCTGTTCTCGGTGCGCTCACGCTCTGATTTACCTGCTGCAGCTGCACGATAAGCAGTCACTTCCCCCAGTTGTGCCCCGGTCGTTATGTGATCGACCAGCCCGTGTTCCGGGGCGAGGACAATATAGGTAGCGCCAAAAAGAGTGTCCGGCCGGGTGGTGAAAACGGTGATGGTGTCCGCCTCATCTTTTGTTGTATCTCCGGCAATAGCAAAATGCACATCGGCTCCCTCGCTGCGACCGATCCAGTTTTGCTGCAATTTCTTGATGCCGGAAGGCCAATCGAGGTCTTCAAGCTCTTCAATCAAGCGATCTCCATATGCCGTGATGCGCAGCATCCACTGGCGCATGGGTTTTCTTTCCACCGGGTGATCCCCGCGTTCGGATCTTCCCTGGACGACCTCCTCATTGGCGAGCACGGTACCAAGGGCCGGGCACCAGTTAACAGCCACCTCGTCGATGTATGCAAGTCGGCGCGAATTGATGTATTGGTTGAAATCTTCTTTGCTTTCATCAGGGAACGCTTTCCTGCGCTTCTCGATCAATTCCTCTATTGGCCTCGCGGCCTTGCTTTGTGTTTCAAAATAACTGTTGTAAAGCTTGAGAAAGATCCATTGGGTCCAGCGGTAATAACCAGGGTCGGTGGTATTTACCTCGCGGTCCCAGTCATATGAAAACCCGATGCGTTTTAACTGGGCCTTAAAGTGCGCAATGTTTTTTTCCGTGGTTTCACGGGGGTGTACACCATGTTCAATCGCGTATTGTTCTGCGGGAAGGCCGAATGCATCCCAACCCATGGGGTGCAGGACATTAAAACCCTCCTTGCGCTTGTAACGGCATATAATGTCAGTGGCCGTGTAGCCTTCAGGGTGTCCGACGTGTAACCCCTGGCCACTGGGATAGGGAAACATGTCGAGGGCATAGTATTTCGGCTTTTCCGGATCAAAGTCCGGGTCACCTGGATTGCTGGCCCGGAAGGTTTTCTCTTGATCCCAGCAATCCTGCCATTTGGCTTCGATCTCGTCGAAGGGATATTGTTTACGGCGTTCAGACATTGGGTTAGCAGTGCTGTGTTATTTAGGCCCAAATCACGAGATAACCATATAATTTTTATGACAAGGCTCCTGCGGTTGGTTATTGCAACCGGCAATGCTCACAAGACTGCCGAGATTCGCCGTATTCTGGGTGATCTGGTGAGCTCAGTTGAGGACTTGTCTGCGTATCCGGAAATCGGGGAAATTGAGGAAACGGGGGAGACTTTTGAGGAGAATGCCTCGATTAAGGCCCTGTCAGTGTCCAGGGTTCTCGGAGAGAGTACCTGGGTCCTGTCTGATGATTCCGGGCTGGAGGTTGATGCCCTTGGCGGTCACCCCGGGGTCTATTCCGCACGCTACGCCGGAGCAGGCGCCAGTGATGCGGAGAACCGTGAGAAACTGCTGGAGCAAATGCAGCAAACCGATTCCGGGGAGCAATCACGCGATGCCCGCTTTCGCTGTGTCATGGTGTTGGCTCGTGGCGCGGAGAAAGTCACGGTTTTTGAGGGCAGCGTTGAGGGGAGCATTGCCGAAACTGAGAAAGGAGAACGGGGATTTGGTTATGATTCGCTCTTTATACCGGATGGGTATTGCGAGACGTTTGGTGAGCTCTCCGGCGAAGTAAAAAACAGCATGAGTCACCGTGGTCGTGCCCTTGAGCAGTTCAAGCGATGGATTGCCGGAAAAGTTGCGGGTTGAAGGAGGTGGATAGTTCCGGTTACTGTAACAGGATGTTTACCCGGATGCGTTTAAAACAGTTGATCTTTATGGCAGTTGCCTGGCCTGCCTTCCATGCCGGCTCCGCGAAGGCCGAAGACTGGCCGCAGTGGCGTGGGGTGCGGCATGATGGCATTGCCGATGCCACCAGAATGCCGCCTTTAAAGTTCAGCGCGACGGAAAAGGTGCGGTGGTTCGTTCCAATACCCGGGCGCGGACATGGTTCACCCATCATTCATGGGAGAAATATTTTCCTGGCGACAGCGGATGAGAAGTCCAGGACGCAGTCATTGATCTGCATCGATCGTGATACCGGCAGGATCATCTGGGAGAGGGTTGTGCATCGTGACGGGTTTCCAAAGAAGTCCAACAAGAAGGCGAGTAATGCCTCTTCGACGCCGGCCTGTGATGGCAGGAGTGTCTTCATTAGTTTCCTGCATGCCGGCGCGGTTTATACCACGGCATTTGATCTCAAAGGCAAGCAGCTCTGGCAAACCAAGATCACCGACTATATCCTTCACCAGGGATTTGCCACCTCACCTGCCATCTATCAATCACTGCTCATCGTTTCGGCGGACAACAAGGGAGGAGGAGCCGTCTGCGGCCTGAAAAGGACTGATGGCAGTGTCGTCTGGAGGATTGATCGCCCTAAGTACCCCAACTATGCCTCGCCGGTTATTTACCGTATCAATGACCTTGATCAGCTGATTTTCCAGGGGTGTAACCTGGTTTCCAGTTATGATCCTGCCAATGGCAAAAAGCGGTGGCAGGTAAAAGGTGCCACCACTGAGTGTGTCAGCTCAATCGTCACTGATGGAGTGCATGTTTTCACCAGTGGCGGCTATCCCCGCAATCATGTCTGTGCCATGAAGGCGGATGGCTCAGGGGAAGTGGTCTGGGAGAACATCAGCCGTGTCTATGTGCCCTCCATGCTGGTCAGGGATGGTTATCTTTTTGCTGTCATGGACAATGGCAATGCCATGTGCTGGCAGTCTGATAGCGGCAAGCAGATGTGGAAAGAGCGGCTCAACCGCACGACAAGTGCGTCGCCGGTAATGGTTGGTGATCGTATTTATGCTGTCGATGAACAGGGTAATTTCTCTGTTTTCAAGGCGGACCCAAAGAGCTTCAAGGTTTTGGCGAAAAACAAGCTGGGCGACCAGGTGTTTGCCACGCCGGTTATCTGCGGGGGCCGGATTTATGCCCGTGTTGCCGAGATGGGCGGGGGTGTGCGGCAGGAAAAACTCTACTGCATTGGTGAAGAGTAGGGGCTAGCCCGGGCAGTGTGAGACCCGATCAGGCAAGGATTTGATCAACCACCCTGCCGTGGACATCGGTTAGCCGGTAATTGCGTCCCTGATGCTTGTAGGTCAATTGCTCGTGGTCAATGCCCATTAAGTGCAGGATTGTCGCATTCAGGTCATGCACATGCACCGGGTCACGGGTGATGTTGTAGCAGTAGTCATCTGTTGCCCCGTGCACGTGACCTTTCTGCAGACCTGCTCCTGCAAGCCAGGTCGAAAAACAGCGCGGGTGATGGTCGCGCCCCGCGTTTTTTCCGGGGTCCTGAGCATAGATGGTACGGCCGAATTCTCCTCCCCAGACAATGAGGGTGTCATCCAGCATGCCCCGCTGTTTGAGGTCCTGAATGAGCCCGGCGGTGCCATGGTCGGTGTCACGGCATTGTCGCGGAAGGGCCTCTGCGAGCTTGGAATGCTGATCCCAGCCCATGTGGAATAACTGGATGAAGCGGACATCACGTTCCGCCAGACGCCGGGCCAGCAGGCAGTTGCGTGCATAGCTGCCGGGCTTCTTGACATCCGGGCCATAGAGTTTGAGCACATGATCGGGCTCATTGGAGATATCTGCCAATTCCGGCACACTGGTCTGCATGCGGAATGCCATCTCATACTGCGCGATTCGTGACTGGATCTCAGGGTCACCGATTTGAGCGTGTTGCTGGCGGTTTAGTGCTGCTACATTGTCCAGCATGTTTCTTCTTGTGGCGTGGTCTATACCGGGGGGATTCTCCAGGAAGTACACCGGCTCCTTGGTGTTGCGCAGCTTGACCCCGGAGTGCTCCGTGGGCAAGAAACCCGAGCTCCAGAGGCGGCTATACAGTGGTTGTGCCCCACCTGCAGTGGCCCTTGAGGTCATTACCACATAGGCTGGAAGGTTCCTGTTCAGGGCGCCGAGCCCATACGAAACCCATGACCCTATACTGGGCCGCCCCGCAAGCTGGAACCCGGTCTGGAAAAAGGTAATGGCCGGGTCATGATTGATTGCCTCGGTATGCATGGAGCGCACCAGGCAGATGTCATCAGCCACATGCCCGAGCCTTGGCAGCAGCTCACTGAGCTCCATTCCGCTTTTGCCATGCCTTGCAAACTTGAACATAGCAGGGGTTACCGGCAGGGATTTCTGCTTTGAGGTCATCGTGGTGATCCTCTGCTTGCCACGTATTGATTCCGGAAGTTCCTTGCCGCGTTCTTTCTCGATTTGCGGTTTTGGGTCGAAGAGGTCCATTTGTGAAGGCCCGCCTGACTGGAAGAGTGAAATGACACGCCTTGCCTTTCCCGGCGGCATTGCTTGCTTCAGGGAAGACTGCCCCCGGGCATCCCCAGAGAGCAGGGAACCGAGGGCTGCGGGACCGAAAATGCCTGCCGTATTGCCAAGGAATGCCCGTCTTTTTAACGTATTAGCGGCTCTCATCAGTTGGTTGCGGTTCCTGTCGTTCATGCTTGTCATCCCCTTCATGGAGGTGGGGAGGAAGCCACAGGCCAAGAAACAGTCCTACGACAAATCCCAAAGCAGCTCCTGCTTCCCCTAGGATGAGGCTGCCAAAGTAGATGAAGGTCATCATGACAATAATGGTGGTGAATGAGCCAACAAGCTGCCTTATCAGGTATGGAGCACCCCGGAGGGGGTCACGAAGCCGTGATCGGGAAATGGCTCGCCTCACCTTTTTGACGCTTTCTGGATCATCACCCGGCAAATGACTTGCTTTATTTTCCTGACTTTTCCGCTCAATAACCCGCTTCATTTGTTAATTACTTCATCAAGGTTCAGGATGACACTGGCCACCGTCGTCAATGCAGCCAGTTGGCCTTTGGGGAGGTGATCAGCTACAAGGGATTCCCCCTGGCTGAGCAGTGCCTCTGCGGCTTGGGGGTTTTGAAGGTAAAATGCCAGGCGCTTCCGGTAACCACTCAAGAGTATTTCAAGTTCTTTGTCTTCAGGGAACCGGGATGTGGCGCTCCTGAAGCCCCAGGTAACCGCCTGTTCCACGGTTTTGCCCTCAAGGATCATTCGCTCGGCAAATTTCTTGGAAGCTTCCACATAGGTGACTTCATTCATTAACGCTAGGGCCTGCAGGGGAGTATTGGTCTGCGTTCTTTTCACCGTGCAGAATTCCCTGCTTGGCTGGTCAAAGAGCCGCATGCTTGGCGGTGCCACAGTGCGACGAATCCGGGAATAAAGGCTGCGCCGGTAGAGTTTTTCACCATGATCCTGGACGAAGCTCCCGCGTTTCTCGACCTCTTCCCAAAGCCCTGCGGGCTGATAGACCCACCAGCTTGGCCCGCCCAGTTTCTCGACCAGCAAACCGGAAAGCATCAGGGCCTGGTCCCGCAGCATCTCCGCCTGCAGGCGGTTACGTGGTCCACGGCTGAGGAGCCGATTTTCCGGGTCGCGCTCCAGGCGGTTTGCGTCCACAACCGCGCTTTGTTGGTAGGAGGCACTGAGCATCATTTTCCTGAGCAGTTCCTTGATATTCCATCCGGATTCCATGAATTGCACTGCCAGCCAGTCCAGCAAAGCCGGATGGCTTGGCCAATCAGACTGGATCCCGAGATTCTCGGAGCTCTTGACAATGCCGATCCCGAAGAGCTGCTCCCAGAGCCGGTTGACGATGACCCTGGCCGTGAGCGGGTGTTGCCTGGCAACCAGCCATCGAGCCAATTCCAGGCGCGTGGTGATTCTGCCTTCCTGTGCGGGAGGAAATGCCCGGGGAATTCCGGCGGTTACTTCCTCTCGTGGGGCATCATATTGTCCGCGATGCAGGACATAGGCCTTGCGCGGCTTGTTATCGCGCATGATCATCACGTGGGGGTGCTGCCTGTTGAGTTCGGCAATTTCCTTTTCCCGAGCCTTTTTGTCATGCTGCCGCTCGTTGATGGCAAGGAGCTTTTCATTGTATTCCCTGAGCCGATAGCGGACCTTCGGGTCAGCACTGCCGCGCAGGTTGTTGATAAATCCTTTTTCATCAAGGTTGTTAAACAGGGCGAAGAGCTGGTAGAATTCCTTCTGGCTGACAGGGTCGTACTTGTGGTCATGGCATCGCGCGCAACTCAACGTCAGGCCCATGAAAACAGCACCCATTGTCTCGACCCGGTCGATGACATATTCCGTTCGCCATTCCTCATCGATAGCACCGCCTTCTGTCTGGATACGGTGGTTGCGGTTAAAACCCGTGGCCAGAACCTGCTCCTCGTTCGCGTCAGGAAGAAGATCCCCGGCAAGCTGCTCTATGGTGAACTGATCAAAAGGCTTATTGGCATTAAATGATTCAATCACCCAGTTTCTCCAGGGCCACTGGGAGTTTTCCAGGTCGTTGTCATAACCGTGGCTGTCTCCATAGCGTGCCCCATCAAGCCACCATGCAGCCATGCGTTCTCCAAACCGCGGAGATGTGAGCAGGCGGTCAATCAGCCGGGAGTAGGCCTGTGGTGACTTGTCTGCCAGGAAGGCGTCCACCTCGCCGGGGGTAGGAGGTAACCCGGTCAGGTCAATGCTGGCCCGGCGGATCAACCGCTCCTTGCGGGCTTGTCTCTGGGGCACTAGCCCATTGCTTGTGAGTCGCGCCAGGACAAAGCGGTCAATTTCATTATGGCCCCAGGTGCCGCTGGCAGGCAGTACCGGTTTCTCTGGTGGTTGAAAAGCCCAATGCTCTTCATATTCGGCACCCTGTGCAATCCATTGTCTGAGTAATTGCTTCTCTGCGGCACTTAACCGTTTGGTTTTCTGGTCAGGTGGCGGCATTATCTCATCCACATCGCTTGAGAAAATGCGCGTGATCAGGCTGCTTTTTTCAGGGTTTCCGGGGACAATTGCCGATGACCCATCTCGCCTGGCATAGGCCGATTCTTTTTCGTCAAGGCGTAGCTTGGCCTTGCGCTTGCTTGAATCTGCCCCATGGCAGGCAAGGCATTTTTCGGTCAGGATGGGCAGGATATCCCGGTTGTATTGCACCTCGGCCTGCATGGCACCGGAGGTGCAGAGGATTGCAAGCACTGTGCAGGTTAACCGTTTCATCTATTGGTCCTGTGGGGAAAACAATAAGAGAGACCTTGGCAGGTTGCTGAGAGCGGGTTTTTTTGATGGTTAACGCCTGGGCGAGTAAAAGCAAAAATTCTCACCATGGCTGCATGGAAACCGGAGCAGGTTACCCTGCTCCGGTGAAACGAATCTTTTTTGTTTGGCCGGGATTTTCCTGATGACGAGTTTTATTTGCTCATCTCGTAAATTTTTCCATCCCATGAAAGGATCCATAGTTCGCCGTCAGGGCGGATGGTAATGGCAGTGGGCTGAAAGCCGGTGCCCTTGAATGCACTTTTACCTGCCGCGTTGCGCTTGCGCAGGATGGTGTTGGCAGTTTTCTTGCCGGCATCATTGACTTTCAGGGCCCACATGAAACCCGAGCCCCAGTCACCGTAGATGTAGCTGCCCTTCAGGGCCGGGAAGGCCTTGCCTTCATAGACAACGCCTCCGGTAATGCTGATGCCATCGGCATGGCTGTACTCGTGCACCGGGTCAATAAGCTTCACGGCATCCTTACCCTCGGTTTGCAGGGGAGGATTCCTGCTTAATTGAAAGTCATGTGCGCCTTCACGGTAGCTCCAGCCATAGTTGCCGCCCTTTTCCACCAGGTTGATTTCCTCCCAGAGTGCCTGTCCCACGTCCGCGCACCACAGGCGGCCGGACTTGTCAAAATGCAGGCCCCATGGGTTGCGCATGCCGTAACACCAGATTTCCGGGCGGATACCGGGTTTCCCGATGAAGGGGTTATCCTTCGGGATGCCATAGGCGAGGTCGCCTGACTTGCTGTCGACATCCAGTCTCAGGATCTTGCCCAGCAGACTGAAGAGGTTCTGTGAAGTCATTAGCGGGTCGTTGCCCTTGCCGCCATCCCCGGTGGAAACATAAAGGTGCCCATCCGGACCAAAGGTCATCTGGCCGGAATCATGGTTCCAGAATGGCTGGGCGATTTCCAGCAGGATGCGCTCACTTGCCGTATCCGGCTTGCCGTCCTTGGCGACAAATTCTGATAGGATGGCGCGTTTTGGGTTTTGCCGTGAGTAGTAAACATAGAATTTACCGTTGGCTTTGTGTTTTGGGTGGAAAGCAAGCCCGAGCAGGCCTTCCTCGAAGTCTTTGTCAATGACAACCCGGTTTGTCAGGTCAAGCCAGACCGGTGCAGACTTGGCATTGCGATCCTTTGGCAACTCATAGATCACTCCTCCCTGTGCGACAATGAGTTCCTTGTCACTGCCAGGAAGCGTGGTAGCCCAGACGGGTTTTTTGATCTTCAGGTCGGGATAAGCGACTTTAAAGCTGACATTTTGTGCAGCAACCGTGCTTAAAAGCATTGAACCGGCCGCCATAAATGAGGCGAGGAATTGATGAATTTGCATGGAAAGTGAAATTTTTGGTTTCTTAATTCGGTAGTATTGATACAGAATGCCTTCATTAGATATGAAAAGAAAGACTTTTACCATCGCCCTGTCCTCATTTTTTTCTGTAGCGACCCTTTTTGCAGCACCCGGCAAAGGTGGCACGTATATTGACCCGGCTAATGTCGATGCGGACTATGCCATCCAGGGTGAATACAGTGGTGCTGTTGACGGGGAGAAAATGGGCGGCCAGGTGATAGCTCTGGGGGACGGCAAGTTTGATGCGGTTGGCTATCCAGGTGGTCTTCCGGGTGACGGCTGGAATGGTGACAAGGCAAACCGGATCAAGGGCAAGGGTGAGACAAAGGACGGCGTGACGACTTTCAACATGTCCAATGGGTCGCAGGGTATTATTAAGGATGGCGTGATCACCATCCTGAGTGATGGCCAGGAAGTTGGCACTTTAAAGCGCCTTGTGCGCAAGAGTCCAACCCTTGGCGCCAAGGCCCCGGAAGGTGCCGTGATACTTTTTGACGGCAAGAAACATGGTGCTGACTTGTGGAAGGGCGGACGGATGAGTAAGGATGGCCTGCTTATGGAGGGCTGCACCAGCAAGCAGACTTTCGGGGACTTCAAGATTCATTTTGAGTTCCGCACCCCTTACAAGCCAAAGGCACGTGGTCAGGGGCGTGGCAACAGCGGATTTTACGCTCATGGGCGGTATGAGGTTCAGGTGCTTGATTCCTTTGGCCTTGAGGGGCACCACAATGAGTGTGGTGGTATTTATTCGACCAAGGCACCGTCGATCAACATGTGTTTTCCCCCGCTGACCTGGCAAACCTATGATGTCGACTTCACGGCGGCCAAGTTCAAGGACGGCAAGAAAATAGCCAATGCCATCATGACAGTGCGTCACAACGGCGTGTTAATCCATGACAAGACCGTGTGCGATCATGCCACCACGGCCTCGCCGATGCGGGAGGGTCCCCAGCCAGGGCCGGTGTTTTTCCAGAATCACGGTAACCCGGTCAGGTATCGCAACGTCTGGGTGCTTGGCAAGTAGGTTGCCTGCAAGACATTGGTCTTAGAGCAACTCATGGGCAAGGATGCTCAGTGAGTAGATGGCGGCAGTCTCTGTTCTCAGGACGATGGGGCCCAGTGTCATGGGAAGGCAACCCGCATTCTGCGCCATATTAATCTCTGCCGGCGTGTAGTCGCCCTCAGGGCCTATGAGGATGAGGGCGGAATCTGGCATCGATTCCTGATGCTCAGATTGGTAAGCTGAGAGGATTTCCTTGAGTCGGCGCGATCCGGGTTGCAGGGATGCGACAAGCGGCAGCTGACAGTCAGGAAACCCGGAGGCACAAAAACTTTCCGTGGGCTGGGGGCAATGGATGGTTGGCAGCCAGTTCTGTCCGGATTGTTTGCATGCTTCAATGGCCACGCGTTGCCATTTCTCCCGCTTTTTCTCCCTTTCTTCCGGGTCGAGCCTGATGACTGTTCGTTCAGAAAGCAGTGGGTAGACTTCAGCAACACCGAGCTCTGTGGCCTTTTCGATGATCAGTTCCATATTCTTGCCCTTGGGTAGCGCCTGACAGAGGGTGATATGTGCCCGGAGCGGTGGTGTTTTCTGGGGGGCACTGCTGTTGAGCTTCACCGCTCCCTTGTTGGACTCGACAATGGTGGTGGTTATTTCATATCCCTTGCCATTGAAAACAGTGACCCTGCTACCCGCACCGAGACGCAGGACATTGAGGCAGTGGTGGGATTCGCTTTCTGGAAGTATGAGTTCTTCCGGGTTCCAGTTTTCAGGGGGAATATAGAATCGGTGCATCAGCAAAAGTAAGAGGGTGACTGGAATTGCTTCATGGCTTTGCCGGGCAGGGACGCGGTCTTACTCCAACTGGCTTCTCCCGGCTGGGGTTGGCGGGGTTTGTCCATTTCAGCTGAAGAACCTTTTTGCCTTCTTGAAAAAGCTCTCGTGCATGGGTGAATTCTTCACTCCAATGGTATCGGCGAATGTCTGCAGGGCTTCGCGTTGCTGCTTGTTGAGTTTCGTGGGAATTTCCACCTGGACCTGTACCATAAGGTCTCCCTTGCGCGTGGAATTGAGGAATTGTATACCCCGGTCCCGCAGGCGGAATACCGTCGCATTCTGGGTGCCCGGCGGTATCTTGATGGAAGCCTTTCCGGTCAGGGTGGGGATTTCCAGCTCGCCTCCCAGCGTGGCCACGATAAAGGGTATCGGTACATCACAGAAAAGGTCATTGTCTTCGCGGTCAAAAACATCGTGTTCCTTGATATGGATCACAACATAAAGGTCCCCGCTTTCGCCCCCCCGCCATCCGGCCTCACCATTTCCGGTGGAGCGAATCCTTGACCCGTGGGCAATGCCGGCCGGGATTTTCAACTTGATCCTTGAGAGTTCCTCGAGCCGGCCCTCACCGCGACAATCCGGGCAGGGATTTTCGACAATTTTTCCACCTCCACGACAATCCGGGCATGTTTGCTGGACCTGGAAAAATCCCCTGGAGGAAATCACCTGTCCATGTCCTCCGCAGGTATTGCATGTCGTGGATCCGGAACCACTGGATGAACCGGACCCGGAACATTTTTTGCAACAGACCGCCTTTTCAAGCTCGAGTTGTTTTTCGGTTCCCGCCGCAGCTTCCTCAAGGGTGAGCTCAAGGTCATAGCGAAGATCGGCTCCACGGTTATTGGCGCCACCTCTCCTTCCCCTGCCACCACCACCACCACCGAAGAGTTCCTCGAATATTCCACCGCCGCCGCCGCCGCCGCCACCACCGAAAACTTCCCGGAACAGGTCAAATGGATCATGGGAACGCTGGCCGCCGCCGGAGAAGGCTGAATGACCGAAGCGGTCGTAGGCAGCGCGTTTTTCCTCATTGGAGAGAATCTCGTAGGCCTCGCCAACCTCCTTGAAGCGTTCTTCAGCCTGAGGGTCATCGGGGTTTTTGTCGGGGTGATGCTCAACTGCTGCCTTGCGGTAGGCTTTCTTTATTTCCGAAGCAGATGCCCCTTTACTGATCCCTAGGACCTCATAGTAGTCTCGTTTTGACATCAGGAATCTGGCAGGAAGTGAAGGTTAAGGATTAGAGGATAATTAATTCAGCAGGGAGCATGAATCAGGCACAGCTCCTGTTATTCTTCTGGAGTCCCGGCGGCTTCCACGTCCTCCGGTCCCTTGGACACAAGGACATTTGAGGCCCGCAACAACCTGTCGTGCAACCGGAAGCCTCTACGGACCTGGCTGATGATTACCCCTTCGGCCACCTCGGGGTGATGTTCATGTGATATGGCCTCGTGTTGATTCGGGTCGAAGCGTTCACCGATGGCAGGCACTTCCACAACGCCTTGGTTGGTAAGGAATTCATCGAGTTGTCGCTGCACCATTTCCATGCCCTGTGTGATCACAGAATCCTTGTCATCCAGCCTCGCGGCATCGAGTCCCATCTGGAAGCTGTCCAAAACGGACAACAGTTCTCCCAGGAGATTGGCATTCGCCCATTTAGCCTGTTCCGCCTTCTCTCGCGCCATTCGTTTCCTGTAATTATCAAGCTCCGCCTGGTTGCGGGCGGCAACGTCTTTCCAGTGCGCGGCATCCGGTTCCACGGGTTCTTCAGGTGCCGCTTCATCCGCGTTTTGCGCTTGTTCTTCCTCGTGGCTATTTATGGGAGTTTCGGCCTCAGGGCTGGACTCCTCACCGTTATCAGCCTTGTTTTCAGCTTCTTCAGTCATTTAAGGGATTGTTTTCGGGCGCGCATTATACCCTGATACGGGCGGATTTCCCGAAAAGAAATGCACTTTTGACAAATCCCTGCAAACCGGTCGCCAATTGCCATCAGTGCCAGTGTTTCTGGCACCTCAGCACTTCTCGAGAGCAACCAGCGTGATATCATCGTTCTGGCTGACGTTTCCGGCAAATTCCTCCACAGCATTGCGGATGCTTTCAATGACCGCGGTTGCGCCTTGCGGGGCAGCACTGGTCAAAGCCTGGTAAAGGCGTTCCAGCCCGAATTCCTCCCCGTGCTGGTTGGTGGCCTCATTGACACCATCGGTGTGAAGAAGCAGGATGTCGCCAGGCAGCAGTTTGAGTTCTTCATCCTGGATGACCTTGTCAAACACATTACCGGCATCGATGCCTATGGCGATACCCGGGCTTTGCACGGCGGTTACGCTTTTCTCAACCGCCTTGTAGTGAAGCGGTGGATCATGCCCTGCCCTGGCCAGCTTGATTACCGAGTTATCTGCTTCCAGCACCAGATAGGCAAGGCTTATAAACATGTCTTCCCTGATGTCGGGGAAGAGTTGGCAATTTGCCCTCGAGAGTACCTCGGAGGGTGAAAGTTTGCCGGATGAGTTGGCACGTACCACGCTGCGGCACATGGCAGTAATCAGCGATGCAGGTACTCCTTTGCCGGAGACATCCGCGATAACGACGCCAAGGTGGGTATTGTCAATTTCGAAGAAGTCAAAATAGTCTCCACTTACCAGCCTTGCCGGGACGTTCAGCCCCGCGATCCGGTAACCTTTGACCTCGGGGTCCTTTTCGGGAAGTAGAATACGCTGGACTTCGCTGGCAGTGTTTAGTTCCTCATCAAGTCGCCTTTTCTCGGCTGCCTCGTTGTGGATAATGGCATTACCAAGGGCAAAGGCGGACTGTTCAGCAACAGAGCGGAAGACATCAAAATCATTCTTGGTAAACGGGTCCGCAACCGATGAGTTGGCAACTGCCAGGATCCCCAGTTTTTTGTTTCCATAAATCAGGGGGGCAACAATGACCGAGACCCCTTGATGGCATTCCAAGTCGGCGTCCTGAAAGGATTTATCTTCACTTAAGTTTTCAATAAACTGCGGCTGCCCCGTGGACAGGGCTGTGCCGAAAGGTCCCCATTCACTGCCGATACTGGTGAGCTTAAGGTAACTTCCAAGAGTGTTCGGGGCATCGACGGCCTGCTTTGTGATATGCGGGGGAATAGGGATCAGTGGAGGACATGCCTCGCTCTGGTATTGAGGCACGAGACGGTTTCCGGTCTTGTCCAGCAGATACAGGGCTGCACCGTGTGTGTCGACGACAACTGCGGCTCCACGGACGATCGTGCGGTGCAGTATGGTTGTTTGGGTTGAGTCTTCCTTGATGAGTGTTTCTCCGAGCCCGTGCAGAAAATCAAACATGCGGTGCTCTTCAATTTCAATCGCGTCACGCTGGTTTCGCAGTTGCCTGATGATGCCGGATTGGGAACGTAGGATGTAGGCGAGGATAAGCAGTGAAGCCGTGGAAAATGCCAGGAGTATAAAGATGCCCGGGTTCATTACAACGACTGCCTTCCCCCTGATGATGGTGTTCCTTGAAACATCTTGGCCATGACCACCCAGGAAGGCTAGTCGCCCTGCATTTCCTTTTTCAGGAATTCGATCACGTCGTGGAAGCGTGTGGTATTCTCACCGCTGGTCGCACTGAGTTGCTGGTGGGCTTCCAGAACATGTGCATTATTTTCCCGTTTTTCCAGATCAATGTGCTCAAGTGGATTCCCGTTTTCAATAAGTGCAGGCACTTGATTGCGGATAGCGGGCCACTTGCTGCCATCTGCATCAAGGGTCAGCAACTGATCAAGGCCAAGGCTTTGGATGAGTTGAAGGTTGCGGGCATTGGCGTTGAGAATTTCAAAGCTGGATTCCCTGTCGGGATCCTGGTGCTTTACGATTCCCACCAGGGTACCCATGAAGGTCGAGTCCATCACGGGACAGTTTTCCAGGTCGATCACAAATTTGGTCGCACCGCGCTTGATCATGTGCAGGGCGAATTCCTTGAGTTCGGGGCTGTTCTGGAATGAGCCTTTACCTTCGACTCTGATCCAGACAACACCGTCCTGGAATTGTCCAACATAAATAGGCGCAATGGCGTTCACGTGTGAAATTAAAACCTGTAAACAAAGAACTGCTGAGTCTGCCTATAGGCAAGGGGAATCCTTATTTAAGGAGATGATTTCTTTTTGGTGCAGTGAGCAAAGGCAGGCGGGCGCGATTACCAGAGGTATGACTGGTCGTGGGCAATAACCCGTCCATTGCGTATGATAGATACCCGCCAGGAGGTGACACGCCCCCCATTCTGGTAATCGGTTCCCGTGACTTGGAAACGGCTTTTGTTCCTGCGATAAGGTGCATTGACGGCAAATTCCTGAACCTTGACCTGAACGCCTGTATTTTCCTGGCGGTATTCAAGACGAATAACGGCGGGAGTTCTTGCGCTGTCCGTCCACCAGAACACATAATAGTGTCCATAGCGCCCCTTGCGTTCCTCGCGGGTGATTGCCCCGTGCAGGTAATGTCGTTGCTCGAATCGGATCATGGGGTCGACTGAGGCCGGTTGCTTGGCAGGATCGAGAAGGAAATACTTGGAATTTGTGATGGCGGTTCCTGATTGATTCAGGTTGTTTGACTGGCAGGCAACGCTCATCAGGGAAGTCAAGGTGCCCGCCAAGAGCCAGAAGAGTTTGGAAAGACTCATGTGATTAATCAGTCAGGATATTTAAATCTTATGGGATAATGTGTCAATCGGTCGCCAACGGGTTCGGTCGCCAACGGGTTACCTGAGGCGTCATTTTAGAGCTAATCTGTATTTTTTGTTCATTCATTGCACTGATAAAAGATTCGAATGGTGGAATTCTTGCCCAAATGATAAATTTTTACTGGATATTAGCAATTATGAACTATCCTGCTTGGCAGGAGTCTCCCGGCAGCTTCATTGCATCAGTCATTCTTCATGGATCGCGAAGTAAACGAAATAGTTTCTGAGCTGCTCGGCTCCTATCAGGAAGTCGGAGGAATCAATCGGATTGATTGCTCGAACCTGCCGTCCAAACCGGCCATCGGTTCTGTTTGCGAGGATTTGCTTCGCCTTGCTTTTCCCGGATTCCTCGACACCGAAGCCATTGCTTCCGAAGAGCTGGAGAAGGAGACTGCCCTGCGGGTTTCCAAGGTCATCACCGCCCTCGACAAGGAGGTTGCCCGCAGTTTGCGTTTTGGGGCCGGGGAAGAGGATGTGAACGGAAACCGGGCCCACGAGATGGTCTGTTCTTTTCTGCGCCAATTGCCAGGCATCAGGCGGCTTTTACGAACTGATGTGGAGGCTGCCTATGATGGTGATCCTGCGGCCAGGAGCTTTGATGAGATCATCCTGGCCTATCCGTGCCTTGAGGCAATAGCCATTCAGCGAATGGCACGTATCCTCTATAAAGAGGGGGTGCCTTTGATTCCTCGAATGATGACGGAATGGGCACATGCCAAAACCGGGATTGATATTCACCCGGGAGCAAAGATCGGATCGCACTTCTTCATTGACCATGGCACGGGGGTGGTTGTGGGTGAAACCTGTGAGATTGGCCACCATGTTAAGCTTTACCATGGGGTGACCCTCGGCGCGCGCAGTTTTCCAAAGGATGAAGAGGGAAACCCGATCAAGGGAATCAAACGTCATCCAAATGTCGAGGACTGGGTGACTATCTATCCCGGTGCAACTATCCTCGGTGGAGAAACAACAATTGGCGCACGCAGTACCATAGGAGCCAGTGCCTTCATCATGAAGAGTATCGAGCCGGATTCATTGGTGGCACTTCCCGAAGTCACTCATGATATCAAGGATAAGTCGGCACACCGGAGGAACTCCGGGGAAAAGAAAGGTAGCTAAGCGTTAATGGTGCCTGAGTATCGACAACTCAATTTCGAACTGCCGGACCTTGTGGAACAAAGGCGGCCCGTGAAGAAGGCGCGTTCACCCCGAAGGAGATCCAAGCCCGCAAAACCAGCCGAATTACTTGGACTGTTTGAAGTTGTCCTCCCCCCGAACCCTGTTAAGAGGGAGCAAATAGCCCAGGAGCGTGGATTAAAGATCGACGTTGGCCTGACGGCTCAGGCCCGTGAGCTGGTCGAGGCTATTGGTCTGGGTGCATTAGCTGATCAGCTGCAGGTATATTGGAATCCCCGTCTCATTACTACGGCTGGCTTGGCGCATCATTCCACCTCACGTATTGACCTCAATACCCGGTTAATCGAGTTTCCCCCGGATGAGCCCGGGCGCACGCTCCGCCATGAGTTGGCCCACATTGTTGCCCATCACCGTGCGGCTGGCCGGGTTATCCAGCCACATGGCCCTGAGTGGCGGGAGGCATGTAACGCACTCGGTATCCCGGGAGAGCGAAGATGTCATGACCTTCCGCTGGCGCGGCGGTCAGTGAGGCGGAAGTTCGCCTACCAGTGCCGCTACTGCGGGATCATTGTTCCGAGGGTGCGGAAATTGAGCCGGGACTCGGCCTGTTACCCATGTTGCCGTGCCCACAACCGGGGCCGTTACAGCAGGCGCTTCCTGCTTGATCCCATGCCCCTGGCAAAGGCTAGAAAACTGGCGCCGGAACATTCATGGGCATGATCTTCGAGAATCTATAAACCAGTTACCCAGATAACTTCATGCACAATCGATATGCGTTAATTCTGGCCGGTGGTTCCGGCGAGAGGTTCTGGCCGTTATCTCGCCGTGCTGCACCCAAGCAGTTACTCAGGCTTTTCGGGGACGAGACGCTTCTCGAGGCTGCCTTATCCCGCCTTCAGGGCATATTGCCCAAGGAAAACATACTGGTGCTTACCAATATTGAGCAGGAGGCTGCGGTGCGTGAATTGATTGCCGGGCATTTACCTGCGGAGAATATCGTGAGTGAGCCGGCCAAGCGCGACACGGCCGCCGCTATTGCCCTGGCAGTGGGATGGGTTGCCTCCCGAGATCCTGATGCAAGCATGGCGGTATTGCCTGCCGACCATCTTATTCAGGATGAAGTGGCTTTTGCCAATACGTTGAACGCTGCTTTCACTGTGGCTGAGAATTCTGATGCTGTCGTGACACTGGGAATCAAGCCGACCTGGCCATGCCCGAGTTATGGCTATATCGAGAGGGCGCACGAGGTGGACATTCCCGGAAATACCACCGATATCCCGGTTTTCGAAGTTGTCCGTTTCCGGGAGAAACCGGATACGCAAACGGCTCAAACATTCCTTGATGCGGGCAACTTTTCCTGGAATTCAGGAATGTTTATATGGTCTCTGAAGACAGTTATTTCAGAGTTCAGCCAACATGTCCCGGCATTGGCAGAATTTGTCGAGGAGGTTCGCACGGCAGAGGACTTGCCTGCATTACTCGAAGAGAAATTTTGTAATCTGGAAAAAATATCGATCGATTTTGCGTTGATGGAAAAGGCGAGCCGGGTACTGAACATTGAAGCTGACTTTAAATGGGACGACGTCGGAAGCTGGATTTCTGTAGCCGGATACCTGGATGAAGATACCGATGGCAACCGCAGCAATGCCCGGATATTCCCGCTGGGCTCATCCAATAATGTTGTCTATTGTGCAAATAAGGACAGTCATGTTGCACTGCTTGGAGTTGAGGACCTGATCGTTGTGCAGACCGGGGATGCATTGCTGGTGGCACATAGGGAAAAGGCGGACCAGATCAAGGGCCTTACCGAGGGCATCCCTGAAAAACTTCTCTAAACGGGGATCAGGGGCGTGGTATTGCCCGTTTTCAGGGTGAAGTCCGCGTTACTTTAAGCCTAGCAAAGCCAATGGCATTTGCCGGCAAGGCGGCCTCTCGGATTTCAAGGGAGTTAAATGTTCCAGTTACCGCTGCTGCCGTGTCAGTCCAGTTGACGAGGTCTGTTGATAGCTGGGCCTGGTAAACCAAGTCGATTTTGCTGGTATCAGCGACGAACTGAAGGCTGAGGGCATCTCCGTTGCTGATCAGTACTGGTGACCCAGTTTGATCAAAGGCCTGGGGGTTACCCCCGATTGCATATTCAAGCAGGTTGGATCTCCCGTCACCATCAGGATCGGCACTCTCTGCTGAAATTCCAGGGTTTTGGACTTGCTGGGCACTGAATTGATCTTGCTGCCATTGTTCATAGCCACTGGCAGGAATGGCGCCCAGCAATTCAATGCTGAAGTCCTCCAGGGTGCCATCATCGAACTCGGCCCCATCACTTACATTGAGAGTCCAGACCCCGGTTGGGTTTTCACCCCAGTGGTGAACAGACAGGAATGTGTAATTCATGTTCTTGCCGGAATCATCATGCACCTCGGAAAACCTGCTGACAGTGCCGTCCGGGGAAGTAAGCTTGATGACGAGGTCGCCGCGGTATTTGTGTTTAATGTCAACTGTGAGCAGCACATGCTCGATGCGCATCTGGCTGGCAGGGAACTCAAGGGACGCATTGAGACCTGATGGTTGATCGTCAGGAATCGCGGCCTGCAGGTTTCCGGAGGTCAGGGAGATGGATTCCCTTGGCCCGAGGTTTTGCCAGTTTTCCGCCAGCGATACTGCGGCGGCTGCATCAACCATGCCGGCACCGAAACCGTGATGAAAAGCAAAGCCGGCCCCGTTTGTTGTCCAACCGGGATCAGTGTCGATATTAATCCTTTGGGAGCTGCGGACCAGTATTTCCTGCACATCACGCCATCCGAGATCCGGGTTGGCTTCCAGCATGAGGGCAACCACTCCTGCCACCAGGGGGGTGGCTGAGGAAGTGCCACCGAATTCATCCGTGTAACCTCCATTGGCCACAACAGTTGTTGTCGTGATTGACGGGTCTCCCAAGTCCCCGTCTGAAGGCGCACAAACCAGCACGTTGGCACCTGATTCTGAGTAGAAAGCTTGTTGCCTGCTGTAGTCTACGGCTCCCACCGAAATGGTTTCCGGGGCATTATTGTAGCCCTCATAATTTGAATAATCTCCTTGGTCACGACCATTACCCGCAGCCCACACATAGACGGTACCACGACCTTCCCGCCCTGTTTGGGTCCCGTTGACAAATGCCGCGGCCACAAGCGGGTCCAGTAGGTAGAGATCATCACCACTGTCAAATTCCCCCCAACTGTTGCTGCTGATGTCAATGATACCGGTTGCCCATGTGAGAGCCTCGGCATCTTCCGCAGCCGAGGTATCCCCGGCGATAAGGCGCAGGCCCACTAGGCTTGCCCTGGGAGCCGCGCCTGAAATCCCGATGCCATTGTCTCCACGCGCAGCGGCCACACCGGCGCATGAGGTGCCATGATCATCAGAGCTTCTCCTTGGTGTCGGGTCATCAGGGGAGTTATCGTTCCAGTCATGATCGATATCAGTATTCATGTTGGCGGCTAGGTCGGGATGAGCAACTTCAACACCGTCATCGACAATGCCTATGGTTACACCGGTGCCGAGGTAGCTGTCCCATACGGATGTGACATTGATGTCGTGGCCTGTGATGCTGCCGTTTTGCCCGGTGTTTTTAAGATGCCACTGGTAACCGGAATTTGAGGAGCTCCATGAAAAGCGGGGGTCATTAGGCGTGAAGCGTTTTGCCTTGCGATTTCCCATCAGGGGGCGGACTGCGGCGATGCCCGGCATCTTGGCGGTATCTTTAAGCCTGCGTAATGAGTCTCCCGGTCGGGTGAATGATAAGATCACGTGGCGGTTGCTGAAGTGTGGTACCTTAAAACCGCAGGCCCCTGCCATCTTTGCAATGACAAAGGCAGGGACCGTGCCGTCCATTGTGATAAGAATGCGCCGGCTGAGGCTTTTCCTGAAACGTGCCGTGCGCGGTTTTCCGGTCTCGTATAGCACGAGGTCAAAGCGTGCTGCCTTCCCGGCTTCCTGGGCGGCAGCATAGGCAGCAGTCTCATTCGTATTTTCCAGTGCCAGGATTTTGAGGGGGTGATCCGTGCCTTTCACCGGCCGGCAATGCAATTCATCGCAGGCTACCGTGTAACTTCGCAGGCTTTTTCCGTCATCGAGCACATATTCCTGCATCATCTGTGCTGGGGCACTCGCGAGAAACGTCACGCTGAGGATAAGCGGAATGCGGACAATCATTTGGCCAAATGTAGGGAACAGGGTTTTCTATGACAAGTTTCTTCGGGATATTAAGCTGCGGCCTATGCGCTTGTTTTCGGCACAAAAAGGAGGGGATGACCGGAAAATGAATTTTTTCTGCGGACTTGCGTCACTGGGTTATTGCGCTTTAGCCTGTGAAATATGAAAGAAACAATTCATCGCAGATCTTTTTTGCAGGCAACTTCGGCGGCAGCTGGCGGTATCGTTTCCGGCCTTGCCGTGACCGGAGGTGTTCAGGCAGCCGCGAAGACCAAGATTTCCCTCGGCTATGACAACTTTGCGGTCCGGGCAATGAAATGGAAGGCTTCGCAATTAGTTGATTACGCTGCTTCCCTTAAATGCGACACCCTTTTCATTACGGATTTCGGGCCTCTGGAGAAGCTAGATGACAATGCCTACCTTGTTGACCTGGCGAAAATGGCTTCTGACAAGGGTGTCAAGATCCTGCTGGGATCATGGTCGATCTGTCCTACAGCCAATCGTTTCAAGAAGGATTGGGGAAGTGCCTCTGAGCACCTCCAGCTGGGCGTTCGCATGTCCAAGGCCCTTGGTTCGCCGGCTTTCCGGGTGATCCTGGGCGATCGCACTGACCGCCTGAGCGAGGGCGGCATTAAGGCCCGCATTGCCGATACCGTTGCAGTGCTCAAGGAGAACAAGGCCTATTGTGTGGACCATGGGGTAAAGATTGCGATGGAAAATCACGCCGGTGACATGCACTCAACGGAACTTGTCGAGTTGATCGAGGAGGCGGGCAGCGACTTTGTCGGAGCCAACATGGATTCCGGAAATGCTGTCTGGACACTTGAGGATCCCGTGGAAAACCTCAGGAACCTCGGCAAGTATGCCCTTACAACCAGCCTGCGTGATACTGCAGTGTGGGAGAGTGAGAATGGAGTTACCGCCCAGTGGACTGCGATGGGTGAGGGAAATACTGACCTGAAGACATACTTTGAGCTCTATGCCAAGTTGTGCCCGGGAACAGCCGTGAACATTGAGACCATTTCCGGCTTTAACCGTGAGCTGAAGACCCGGGACAAGGCGTTCTGGAAAGCATGGCCTGATGGTAAGCCCAAGGGCTATGACAAGTTCCTTGCCCTTGCCAAGAAGGGCAAGCCTCGCAAGGCCTGGTCTGCTCCTGCAGGGATTAGCAAGGAGGAAGCCAATCAGGCTTACCAGAAGAATGAGATTGCCAAGAGTATTTTCTATTGCAGGAAAAACCTTGGCCTTGGCCTTCGCTAATGACCAGGTTGGAGTAACCGGGCTGGATTGACAAGATGTTGCAGGGATCAGAAACCATCCGAGGATAAGAGCAAGCCCTGCTGTATCACCCCGCCATGTTGAGGCTATCCAGCTATTTCAAGACACCTGTCAAGACCCTGGTCGCGGGATTCCGGTCGTTTTTCAGCATCCTTTCTCCTCCTCGCACTGCTGACCCGAACGCGGTTCACATGTCCCTTGAAAGGCTCAGGAACCGAACGCGCTATCAGGATGAGAAATGCCTCATCTTATCAGGACACAAGGTGTATTCCCAATGTGATGAGGACGGTATTATCCGTGAGATTTTCCGCAGGATTGGCCTGACCAATAAAACATTCGTCGAGTTTGGGGTCGGTGACGGCCTTGAGAACAATACACTGGCATTACTCTTTGATGGCTGGCGAGGCCTGTGGATAGAGGGTTCGGAACGGTTGGCGGACCGGATCAGGGACGGGCTGAAAAATACGATAGGATGTGGCCGACTGCAGGTGTCCAATAACTTCGTGACAAGGGAAAACATTAACGGGCTTATATCCACGGCCCTTGGGGAAAAGGAAATTGACCTGTTGGCAATAGATATTGATGGCAATGATTTTCATGTCTTCGAATCGATTACCTGCATCAATCCCAGGGTTGTCGTTATCGAGTATAACGCGAAGTTCCCCCCGCCGATGCAATACTGCATGAGCTATGATGAAGGCCACAAATGGTCCGGGGATGATAATTTCGGTGCCTCACTGAAGTTCCTTGAGGAGGGATTCAGCAAGAAGGGTTACTGCCTTGTCGGGTGTTCCCTGAGTGGTGCAAATGCTTTCTTTGTCCGTGAGGACCTGACAGCTGACAGCTTCCTGGAGCCCTACACGGCGGAAACCCATTATGAGCCGGCAAGGTATTTCCTGGGGAACCTTACCTCGGGACAAAAACCAAGTTTCAGGACACTGGAGCGTTCTGTGGCAATACGCGGGCTTTAAGGGCCGGTTTTTTGTTATTGGGGATATTCAGCAAGTGTTCGCAGGAGAAGCTTGTGGGATCCTTCATGAGAAAAAGCCAACCACTGTTTCGGCTGTGACC